>NZ_CVTX01000096.1:0-1613 GCF_900005715.1 Pseudomonas sp. 34 E 7 | reverse complement strand
GGACGGGCTCAATGGCGCGCTGTACAGCGAGAGCGGCCAGTATTGGCTGGGCGAAGACCTGTGGCGCGCGATCAAGGCCATCCCCGTGGCCGAGCGCGAACAAGACCCGGCCCTGGACACCACCAGCCTGCCGCCGCTCTATCCCAAGTAAAACGACATCGTCGATTGATCGTTCCCACGCTACGCGTGGGAATGCCGCCTGGGACGCTCCGCGTCCCGCCGACAACTCAATGCGTACAGGTGACGCAGAGCGTCACGGGATGCATTCCCACGCGGAGCGTGGGAACGATCAATCCTCCAAAACACTGGAGATCCAAATGTGGGAGGGGGCTTGCCCCCGATGGCGGTGGGTCAGCGACAACTGAGCTGGTCTAATAGTCCCGGACACCTCAATAGGTGAAACTACACCTATTGAGGAGTATTCCATGACCAAGAAGTACAGAAAATTCGACGCCGCTTTCAAGCTAAGAGTCTGCAAGATGATTGTTGACCAAGGCCTGAGCGTGAACTCCGTTTGTACCGATTTAGACTTGAGTGACACTGCCGTGCGCCGCTGGGTCCAGCAGTACCAAGCCGAGCAGTTAGGTGGTACAGGGATTGGTAAACCGTTAACCAGCGAGCAACAGCGTATTCGTCAGCTTGAGCAGCAGATCCGCGAGCTGAAGACTGACAACGATATATTAAAAAAAGCTACGGCCTTCTTTGCCCGCGAATTGAAGTGATCCACCAATTGGTTCACCAAATGCAATGCAAGGCCTACCCGGTAATACGTATCTGCCGGGTTTTGCGGATCAGCCGTTCGGGGTTCTATGAAGCTCGTCAGCGGTCTTTTAAGCCAAAAGCTGTCTGTCCGGTTGCAGCTCAGGTCAAAGCTACGTTCATGACCAATGAGCACTGTTATGGCAGTCGTCGGGTGATGAAAGCACTGCGTAGCGATGGCGTATCCATTGGGCGGCACAAGGTCCGTCGGCTGATGAAACAACAGGATTTACGCCCGATCTGGAAGCGCAAGTTCGTTCATACCACCAACAGTAATCATAATTTCCCGGTAGCTGAGAACCTGCTCAACCGCCAGTTTAACCCCGAGCAGATCAACCAATCATGGGTTGCTGACATCACTTATATTCGCACTCGAAGCGGCTGGCTGTACTTGGCGGCTGTCATGGATTTGTATTCACGCAAGATCGTAGGCTGGTCCATGGCTCCGCATATGCGCGCAGAGTTGGTGTGCAGTGCTATGCAACTAGCCATCACACAGAGACAGCCTAAACCGGGTCTGATCGCGCACTCAGATCGGGGCAGCCAGTATGCAGGCGCTACTTACCAAGCCATGCTGACACGACATGGCTTGCGCTGCAGCATGAGCCGCAAGGGCAACTGCTGGGACAACGCAGTCATGGAACGTTTCTTCTTGAACCTGAAGATGGAGCGTGTTTGGAGGAAGGACTATGCCAATCATGATGAAGCAATCAGGGACGTCACGGATTACATTGTGCGGTTCTACAATGAACGACGAATGCATTCATCGTTAGACTATTTGCCGCCCAATCAGTACGAGCGGCAAACAGCCTGAAAACACCGATTGAGGTGTCCGGAAAAAGTTGACCACCTCA
>NZ_CVTX01000093.1:0-56387 GCF_900005715.1 Pseudomonas sp. 34 E 7 | reverse complement strand
CGTTTTGCTTACTTTTGCGCTTTTCAAAAGTGAGCCGCTGTAAAAGCGGAACCATTAGCAGCCGTTACCGCAGAAACGGATATGTACTCGGTCCGATCCAACATCCGGGTCGGCCCAGAGGCCGCCATCGGGGGCAAGCCCCCTCCCACATTTGGACCGGGATCGGCACAAAAGCCCGGCCAGCCCAGAGGCCATCGGGGACAAGCCCCCACATTTTGATCTCAGGGCGTTCAGTTACTCGGAGATCGCCCCGTCTACCAGCACCTGAGCCTCCTGCACCAACTGCTTGAGGTGATCCTCGCCGATAAAGCTCTCGGCGTAGATCTTGTAAATATCCTCGGTACCCGATGGACGCGCGGCGAACCAGCCGTTTTCGGTCATGACCTTCAAACCGCCGATAGCCTGGTCGTTGCCTGGCGCATGGCTGAGAACCTGCTGGATGCTCTCCCCGGCCAATTGCGTGGACGTAACCTGCTGCGGCGACAATTTGCCCAGCAGGGCCTTCTGCGCCGGCGTCGCCTTGGCATCGACGCGGATAGCGAACGGCTCACCGAGTGCGTCAGTCAGGCCGCGATAGAGCTGGCTCGGGTCCTGGCCCTTGCGCGAGGTCATTTCCGCGGCGAGCAGCGCCGGGATCAGGCCGTCCTTGTCGGTGCTCCAGACGGTACCGTCCTTGCGCAGGAACGAAGCCCCGGCGCTTTCTTCGCCGCCAAACCCCAACGAGCCTTCAAACAAGCCATCGGCAAACCACTTGAAGCCCACCGGCACTTCGTACAAACGACGGCCCATACGCGCCGCAACACGATCGATCAGGCCGCTGCTGACCACGGTTTTACCCACCGCCGCATCGGCACGCCAGTCGGGGCGGTTCTGGAACAGGTAATCGATGGACACCGCCAGGTAGTTGTTCGGCGCCAATAGCCCGCCCGACGGGGTCACGATGCCGTGACGGTCGTGGTCAGGGTCGCAGGCGAACGCCACATCGAAGCGCTCCTTGAGGCCGATCAGCCCTTGCATGGCATAGCTGGAAGACGGGTCCATGCGGATCTGGCCGTCCCAGTCCACACTCATGAAGCGGAAGGTCGCGTCGACTTCGGTGTTCACCACGTCCAGGTTCAGACGGTAGTGTTCGGCAATCGCCGACCAGTAACGCACCCCTGCTCCACCCAGCGGATCGACGCCCAGGCGCAAGTCGGCGCTGCGGATGGCATCCATGTCGATCACATTGACCAGGTCGGCCACGTAGCTGTTGAGGTAATCATGGCGGTGGGTGGTATCAGCCTTGAGCGCCTGGGCGTGGGTGATGCGCTTGACCCCGGCGAGCTGGTTGGCCAGCAGTTCGTTGGCCTTGGCTTCGATCCACTTGGTGACATGGGTGTCGGCCGGGCCACCGTTAGGCGGGTTGTACTTGTAGCCGCCACTTTGCGGCGGGTTGTGGGACGGCGTGATCACGATACCGTCGGCCAGGCCACGGGTGCGGCCACGGTTGTAGCAGATGATGGCGTGGGAAATCGCCGGCGTCGGCGTGTATTCGTCGCCTTCGGCGAGCATGACATGCACGCCATTGGCGGCGAGCACTTCCAACGCACTGGCGCCGGCCGGCGTCGACAGGGCGTGGGTGTCCAGGCCGACAAACAGCGGGCCATCGATGCCCTGGGCCTCGCGGTACAGGCAGATAGCCTGACTGATCGCCAGCACATGCCATTCGTTGAAGCTCAGCTCGAACGAGCTGCCACGGTGCCCGGAAGTACCAAACGCCACGCGCTGGGTGGAGATCGCTGCATCAGGCTGGCCGGTGTAATAGGCCGTGACCAGTCGCGGGATATCCACCAGCAACTGGGCTGGTGCCGGCTTGCCCGCAAAAGGACTGATAGTCATGCATAAACCTCGGAAAATGAGTATTCGGAAAAATGACAGTTTACGGGGACTTGGACTACTGCGCGACGGTATCGATCCCACAACTCAAACAGAAATTTCATACCCATCAGACCTGTGCCTGCTGCAGCGCCGCGGCCAACGTATCCAGCACGATATCCAGGTTCGGATGACCGCTGAATGCATGACTCAGGCGCATATGCTGGTGATGCAGGCCGCTGAGGCTGAACAGCTCACCCGGGGCGATCACCACCTGTTGCGTCACCAGGCGCTGGAACACCTGATGCATGTCCACCGCCGTCGTCGACTGCAGCCAGAAGCTGGCACCGGCGCCAGGCATTCGGTAGCTCACCCGCCCTTCCAACCGCACGTCCAGACGATGACTCATGGCCTGCGCTTGTTCGCCAAGCCGTTGGCGCAGCGTCTGCAAGTGCTGGTCAAACCGCCCGCTTTCGTACAAGCGCGCAATGGCCCGCTGGCGGATCGACGACAAACGGAATGCGCGCAACAAAAACTGGCGCTGCAATTGGCTGCTCAGTTGCCGCGACAGTACAAAACCAAACGGTGCTTCCGGACCAAGGGTCTTTTCCAGTGACGAAAACACCATCAGTCGCTCGGGGTTGACCAGGTCTCGCAAGGCCGTTGGGGACGGTACGAAGCTCAGTTCGCCAAAGGTGTCATTCTCCAGCAGCCAGCAACCGTAGCGTTCCAGCAGGTGCGCTACCTGCAACCGCTCCTGTAGCGACAACACGCTGCCTGACGGCATGCTCGCCACCGACGACAGCAGCACCAGATGCACCGGCTCGTGGCGCAGCAGGTGTTCAAAGGTCGTCAAATCGAAGTGTCCATCGGCCTGCCACGGCAGTTCGATAACCCGCACGCCAGCGCCCTGCAAGAGGCGCAAGACCCGATAATCGCAAGGTGACTCGACGACCACTACCGTGCCCTTGAGACCCAGGGCGTCGATCAGGATCTCCAGGACACCGCGCAAGTCGGCGCCGATATACACCTCATCCGCCTGCCAGCAACGCGTGGGCGACGAGGTATACCGCGCCGCCAGCGCCGCGCGCAGCTCCCAGACGCCAGAGGGTTGCAAGCGAGTTTGCAGGTGATGGGGATAGCGGCGGATCAACTGGCGCTCCAGCGTCAGCAATGCGCTATCGAGTGAGCCCAGCAGCGCCGGTTCATCGCCGCTGAGCACCACCATGGCCGGCCGCCGCGTTGCCGCATACAGGCGCTCAAGCAAGTCGGTACCGGTGGTCATTTGTGCGTTGGCGGCCACCGGCCAGGCAAAGTAGCCTGACTTGGCCACGGAGTAGATCCGCCCTTCTTTCTCCAATATCGAGTAAGCGTACTGAATCGTCGAGATCGACACCTTCAACCGGGTCGACAGTTGCCGCAGTGAAGGCAGCTTTACCGGTGTCTCAAGGCTGACTTCATTGATCAGGTTGATCATGTAGCGGTACACCGCCTGATAGGCAAAATCGGCTTGCCGCTCTCCTCGCAGCTTCATGAGCGTCCGCTCGGGCTTGCACGTACCGGCACGCTTAACGTCCCGACAACTGCGCAATCTGCGCCTGCACCCGCGCTCCGCGCCGTTTGCGTGCCTGGACGCCACGGCCCGCGTGCAGAGGCCGCTTGCGATACAAGTGCTGCAGGAGAGGCAATGGCAGGCCACTGGTGTCAATCAGCCATTGCTGCAACATGTCGGCAGCGGGCTTGCCCTGCAACGCCTTATGCAATTCAGGAAGCCCCACCAGCATGCCGGGATGGCACTGACGCAGGTAACCCTCCAGGCGCTCGCCGTGATGAATGAACGGAGAGAACAACAGGCAAGTCAGTTGGCCCTCGTCCAGGCCAAAGAACCCGCTGGCGTAGGTCGTCGACAACACGCGTCCCTCGTGACTGCTCATCTCGTCGATCAGGCTCTGCGGGATTTGTCGACGGCCCATCGCCCCCCTGGCCTGGTGCACGAACGCTTCGACGCCCTCCTCGTACGACAACTCCCGCAGGCAGCGAGCCTGCAGCCCATGCAGATGCGCCATGAGCAGCGGGTTGGGATAGTCAGGATGACTGAAGTGAAAGTCGAACGGGTCCGGCTTGTGGGCCAGGAAATCGGTCAGCAGCGGCGCCGAGGCGATATCGACCTCGTCGAGCAGATCGGCCACCCCGATATAGGCCAAATGGCGGTGCCCGCCACGGCCAGTGCCCTCGGTCTCCACGAACTGCTCGCCATAGAGGTCGCGGTAGCAACCGGTGCTCCACTCCTGCATGCGCGCAAACAGGATATTGAGCGAGGCGGGCCTGCGCGGCGGCACAGTGACGCCCGCGCCCAGTGCCGCGCGCTTGAGCCAGGCCAGGTATTGGCTCTGTTTGCGTGGCGCGTCGCCGCTGACCAGGGCGTGCACGCCGCCGTTCCACGTGCTGATGCGCTGGTAGAAATCCCCCATGGCCAGGTAAGTATCGTTGCACAGCGTTGCGCGGACATCCCCGGACGTCAGGTGCCCGATCATCAGCCTATTGCGCTGGCTGACCTCACGGCCAACGCTGGATGCCGGCCGCTGATGATGGAAAGGCTGCACATCCTGGTTTTCCACCATCAACAGCTCCACGCGAGGATCATCGTGGAAAAACAGCGCGCCGTAGCCCTCGTTCAGACTGTCGAGCGTCGCCTGTGTCATCCCGGCATGCCGCAACGTTGCGACCCGCAGGTGAAAAGTCTTGGGCGCACGGCCAGCGATGCTCAACTGCGCCGCTCGCAGCAGCGCCAGGGTGTAACTGCTCACCTCACCGCCGCCGTGCGCGATCAACACTTTGTAGTTGGCCACTTGTTCCATCCCGCCTGCCGCCACCACTATGCGCTGGATCAACAATTGGAGTGCAGTCCTTTCGGCGCGCGTGAAGTGCCCCATCAAACGTTGCAGAACTTGCTGATAAACATAGTTCATGGCTTGTTCGTGAATTGCGCTCATCGTTCTACTACCTGAGTTGAAATATCAGTTTCAAAGCAACTTTTGATACCGCTGCTTGACCCATTACATCTGTAGGCTTGTCTTCCGCTGGAGGGCACAAAGATGATTAAACACTAGCACCTGGCAACAAAATCACCGGCGCAGGCACCTGAGCCGCGCACGACCGAACCTACGCGCAGACGCGAAAATCCAGGGCCCCGTGTGGTCACGTCGCACACCCTAGGAATATTCCGACAACTTCCTACAGCGCCCTAACTAACAAACTAGCGAAACTTCCGACAAATATTAAATCAACCATTTAATCCTGCTCCTGACAACAAGGCCGGATGTTCTGAGCGCATTTCTGCAGCCAGGGTATCGCTTGATTAGTTCGCTGACGCGAGACAGTAGTGTGCAATAGCTAATCATTGCTCAATCCTTGAGATGATGGTGAAGCCACAATTATCGGCGCTCAAATAATGATTAATAGATACAGAACAACGCAGGAAAGCAGCTCAGATGATCTGCAGCGCGAACTTCAGTAACGCCCACACGACAGCGCCGCGCTGGATTTCAGGGCGGCGTGAGGGCAAAAGGTATTGTTTACGGGGCGCAGCGCCCTCGGAGCGGCTCAACCCTGGCGCGGGTTAAGCCCTGACAAATGGCGCATCTGCCGTATCCGCGCAGACGCTGGAGCATTCATTTGCGAATACTCCTACAGCTCAAACAGCTTCAACCTGCAACGCAACCCGTTCGCGGCACGGGCATTCGTCCATGTAGCGATGAGCTTCAACGAACTGGCTGAACGGAAACACTGTGGTTTTCAGCGGTACCAGTACCCGGTCGGCGGTCAGTTGGTTGATATCACGCAAGGCCCGCTGCAACGCCACGTGGTCCTGAATGATGCCCAGCTCCGGCTTGCCGGTGAAGTTGCCGATGCAATGCACGAAGAACTGAATGTTCTTCTGGAACGCCGCACAGGCGGGGAACGGCGTCTGGTTGCCGCCCTGCAGGCCGTACAACACCAGGCTGCCCCGTGGCGCCAGCACATCACCAAGCAACGACATCTGTGGCCCGCCAAGGCCGTCGAACACCACATCGACACCACGATCGCCGGTTATTTTGTTGATTTGCATGAGCAGGTCCTGCTCTTCGGTGACGATCACTTTTTCCGCCCCAAGGGACAGCAGGTACTCGCGCTCGTCGCTGTCTTTGGTCGCGGCAATCACGCGTACACCCAGGGCTTTGCCCAGCTGCACAAACGAAGGCCCGGCGCAGTGGCTGGCGTCGGTCACCAGGGCAAATTGCCCGGGTTTGACCCGTGCCAGGTCCATGTAGGCGAAATACGCAATCAACAGCGGCGTGTAATGCACGCTGGCTTCAATGGGGCTCAGGACATCCGGGTAACGGGTCAGGGCCGAACGCGGCAGGACAATCTGCTCGCCATACACCGGGTAATCGTTAGGGCTTTCGGCGGGGAAACTGGCGACCTTGTCGCCCACCGCCAAATCGTCCACGCCCTCACCCAGGGCGACCACCACACCGGCCATTTCATGACCCAGGCCAGACGGCAGACGTGCATGGGACGACGCCAGGTTCTGGCGCCACAGAATGTCGTACCAGCTGATACCAATCGCGTCGACACGCACCTGCACTTCGCCCGGTGCGGGCTGCGCGGCTGCATGCTCTTCGCATTTGAGCACCTCGGCCGGACCAAACTTGTGAAAACGAATCGTGCGGGACATCGCAAACCTCGTCAAAGTAACCTCTAATGCCATGAACTCTATCTGGGCTTTACGGGTAAGACCACAGGTCGCCATTAATAGTCGACATGCTTGTCATTGATTCCGCATGTGAGGAATAGACCTCAGCTAACGTAGGAAAACTCAATTATCCTGTGCAGAGTACCAGCCTTTCCCCGTAAGATTCATGCCGGTCATGCTTCAGAGTGGAACCTTGGAGGTTCTTGATATGGCCGCTCTCGTCAAGTTCGCTGACTCTTCCAGGACACAAGATGAACCGTAACGACCTGCGTCGTGTCGACCTTAACCTCTTGATCGTATTCGAAACCTTGATGCATGAGCGCAGTGTGACCCGCGCCGCCGAGAAACTGTTTCTCGGCCAGCCGGCCATCAGCGCGGCCTTGTCACGCCTGCGCGGGCTGTTTGACGACCCGCTGTTCGTACGCACCGGGCGCAGCATGGAGCCCACCGCCCGCGCCGTGGAAATCTTCGCCCTGCTCTCCCCGGCGCTGGACTCGATCTCCACCGCCGTCAGCCGCGCCGCCGAGTTCGACCCGGCCACCAGCACTGCGGTCTTCCGCATTGGCCTGTCCGACGACGTGGAATTCGCCCTGCTGCCACAACTGCTCAAACGCCTGCGCGCCGAAGCGCCCGGCATCGTGCTGGTGGTGCGTCGCGTCAACTACATCCTCATGCCCGGCTTGCTCGCTTCAGGCGAAATCTCCATCGGCGTCAGCTACACCGCCGACCTGCCGGCCAACGCCAAGCGCAAGGTCCTTCGCCGCAGCCTGCCGAAACTGCTGCGCGCCGACAGCGTGCCCGGCTCATTGAGCCTGGACGACTTCTGCGCAAGACCCCATGCCCTGGTGTCGTTCGCCGGTGACCTGAGCGGGTTTATCGATGAAGAACTGGAAAAACTCGGGCGCAAACGCCACGTAGTGCTGGCCGTTCCGCAATTCAACGGCCTGGGGACGCTACTGGCAGGCACCGATATCCTTGCCAACGTACCGGATTACGCCGCCGAGGCACTGACCTCGGCCGGCGGCCTGCGCGCCGAAGACCCGCCGCTGCCGGTGCGCTCGTTCGAACTGCACATGGCCTGGCGCGGGTCGCAGGATAATGATCCGGGGGAGCGGTGGTTGAGGTCGCGGATTCAGATGTTTTTTGGGGACCCCGATAGCCTGTAATGGAATTCTACTAAATTCCATAAAACCTTTTTATAACAACAAGTTATTGGTTGTTTAAGTCCATAGCCGTCTGTCTAAATCCAATGAATTCCACGACTCATGGGGGCATAATTGGGGGCAAATTTCGGTTCCTTAAAAAGGATGCCCCCACCGATGCCCCCAGATAATGCGGTTGTTTTCAAACGAAAACTCAGCGATGCCTTGATCCGATCACTGACCGAACCTGGCAAACACGCCGATGGCGAAGTTCCTGGCCTCTACTTGGAGGTGAGGGCGTCGAGTAAGGTCGGCAAATCCCCTTCCAAGGTTTGGCGATTGAAGTATCGGCTGCATGGGAAGGAAAACCGCTTCTCCATCGGCGCTTACCCCGACATTAGCCTCAAGGAGGCGCGCGACATTGCCCGCGGCGCACGCCGCGACGTGGCTAACCACACCGCTCCGCTCAAGGCCAAGACCGCCAAGATCGAGGCACAGTTGCTCAATGAAGAGCGCACCTTCGCTTACGTGGCCGAGCAATGGTTGGCATTCAAGTCTGCCGAACTGGTGACAAAATCCATCTCGGGCTTTACCGGAGCGCTGAACAACCACATCTTGCCTGCCATTGGCAAAAAACCGATCAGCGAGATCAAGTTGGAGCACATCACTACGATCATCACTGAGTTGCGCCGCCAACGCACCATGGCCATGGCCCGGCGCGTGCGCACCATCATACGTGCCGTTCTGGGCTTTGCCGAAGGTCGCGGCTGGGTGGAGCGCAACGTGGCGCTCAGCAACATTGAGGAGTTGAAGATTCGCCACATCGTGACCAGCAACCCGGCGATCGAAAGGCCATCCGACCTGGGCAGGTTTCTTCTACGCCTTGATGACTGCAACGACGGCAGCGTTGCCACCGCAATGCGCCTGCTGGTCATGTTGCCGGTCCGCCCAGGCGAACTGGTGCAGATGCGCTGGGAAGATGTCGACTTGGTGGGCGCCGATTGGCGTTATGTGGTGAGCAAGACCAAGCATCTGGACAAGAGCAAACACATCGTGCCGTTGCCTGAACAAGCCTTGGTTCTGTTACGCGAGCTACATAAAACCCGCGTGGTGGATGAAGAAGGCAAAGGCTGGGTGTTCGTCTCGCCGGTCTATCCGGGACGTCCCATAAACCCGACCTCCATGCTCAAGTCCTTTCAGCGTATTTGGCCGGAGTACAACATCACTGCTCACGGCTTTCGCGCGACCTACAGAACCATTGCACACGAGCACTTGGGAATCGATCCAATTGTGCTCGAACTATCGTTATCCCACAGAATGCCAGGTGCGCTAGGGGCTGTTTATGCGCGTGCGCAACTGCTAGCGCAACGCCGGGAAGCGGCTCAACGATGGGCTGACTATTTAGATCATCTACGGCAAAACGCTTGGCGAGTGACGACAGATTGACGATATACGAAAATCAGGAGAATGGAACAGGAAACGAGACTCGCATCTAACGCCCGCCCCATTGAAATCTAAAGATTTTCTTTTCTTGCCGAAGCAGGGGAGGACTTAATTATAAATTTTACTGAGGTACATCAGGAGCCAAGTACAAGTGACTCCATACTATGCCATTTAATTCTACTTATCGCCAATCGCCAATCGACGAACTCTCCCTCATTGACGCTGTTTTCGCATCACCGTAGAGAACTATGAATGAGAGAGCACGGGGATCCGTTGACTGAAAAAAAGGATCAGGATGCGTAAAGATATTAATGGGCTTCTTATTTACGTCATATCGACCTATGTTAGCTGAGCCTACGCTTGAAGCGGGCCAACCATTAACGAGTATTAATTAAAGGTCGGCATCCAGTCGTGACTAATAGCTAGTTAGACCTTGAATTGGGAGACTAACCTACACTGCTCAGCCGATAGTGCATTAAGGGTTGATCCTGACTCCAACGCTTTCTTCGCCGCTGTGGCGACTTGATCCGTAATTTGTCCCATTCCTGTTATTGTGAGGTTGATTTCTTCAGCCACCTGGCTTTGCTGTTCTGCAGCTGCAGCAATCTGATTATTCATCTCATTGATGATGTTTACGGACGCCGTGATACCCAGGAAGGTATGCGCGGCCATCTGCGCTTGCTGTAAACATGATTGAGTATGGGTATGACTTTCAAGCATTGATTGGGTCACCGACTGACTCCCCCCCTGCAAACGTTCGATGATTAATCTAACCTCCTCAGTCGCAAGCTGGGTTTTTTGCGCCAAGCTTCTAACTTCATCAGCCACAACAGCGAAACCACGGCCATGATCTCCGGCTCGAGCGGCTTCAATAGCGGCATTGAGTGCGAGCAAATTGGTTTGTTCTGCGATGGCACGGATCGCAGTTACAACAGCTCCTATATCATTGCTGCTTTCTTCGAGTACTTTCACCGTCTTGACAGAATTTTCCATGCGAATAGCGAGCGCGTGAATAGCGGCGACGGCGTCCTCCATCGCAACTTTCCCGTCAATTACCGCTTGTTCCGCACGCTCCGTTGCTTTTGCAGCATTCATGGCATTTGCTGCGACATCCTGCGAGGATGTAGTCATCTCATTAATTGCTGTTGCAATCTGCTCAACGTCACTCTGCTGACTCTGCATCCCTTTATGGGTTTGTGCCGCCATAGCGGCGCCGTCGGACGTTGAGTCAGCAATCATTTTGGTTGAGTCTACGACCTTAATAATTAACATCTGTAACTGTTCTAAAAACACATTAAACTCTTGAGCAATAAGCCCTAACTCGTCCGCCCGCGAACTACTCATTCGCTGGGTTAAATCCCCTTCCCCTTTAGCGACATTCTTTATCATCGCCAGCATATTGTGAAGTGGACGAACGATTCCACGCGCCACGAATCCGACAATCAGAATTCCAAAGCCACTCACCAGCAAACCAACTAATCCCATTGAGCGCGCTTCGGAAATGTAGCGTTTTTCCAAGAGATTTTTCAGATCGCTAACGCTCTTGAAAACTACACTTTCTGGAAGTCGCACCAATAGTGTCCACTTCGTAGCTGTGTTGGCAACGGCAAAACGAATTGCCAGCTGAATCATGCCTCGTTGATCAAGACTATAACTTTCGTCTGAAGTGCTTAGCGTTGAAAATGAGCTAACCAATTCTTTCCCGAAGGCTTCGCTAGCAGATTTCCCTACTTGACTAGCATCCCCAGTGTACGCTACGAAACGGCCGTTGCCGGAAACCAGGGCCATGTCACCCACCCCTCCATACAGCTCACGATTTGCTTTTTCGAGGATTTTTTGGACGAACTCCAAATCTAGCGATGCACCAGCAATACCTTTGAATTTATCCTTTACGAGAATCGGAGCGGTAAACGCAGTCAACTGTACTGATTTTCCGTTGATAGTATAAATTACAGGATCGGTTGCACAGGCAGAGCGACTTTCCTTTGGACACAAATAAAACTCGCCCTCTCTTACCCCCGTAGGTAGCAGAGCCTCACTTTCCATAGCATATAGCTTTGACAGAGTGTATTTGCCGCCTTCAGCGCGAAACCACAAGGGCAAGAAGCGCTCTTGCTCGGTCAAACCGCTATTAGCAGTTTTTTCAAAAATACCTTCTGGTTCCCAGGCTATGTAGGTAGTCACAAGTTGTGGGTTTTGAACGAGCGCATCAAGGGCAAGATCACTGAGCAACTTCCCTTCGGCGTCACGATCACCATCAGGCTTGGATGCAGCCAAAACATTGGCTCTTGCAAGATTTTTTGCGACCGCAATTGGCTGATCCAACTGCCTCTGAATTTCGCTAACCTGATACTTTGAAAGGCCTACCAAGTGCTCTTTAACCTCCCCCCCCAAAACCTCTCGGGTTTTATCACCGATCCAGTTCTGGGTTTTCTCTCCAGAGATTAGCGCATATAGCACTAATACTGCCACTACGGAGAGAATGGCAGCCCCTGCGTAAAACATAATGCTCAACTGAAGAGATTTTATTTTCATTATTTTCTCACTCTTGCTTAGGAAGCTAAAGGCGCTATTATTTTTTCCACAACTACTAGAGCACATGACCAGAACATTAATTGTTTTCTGACGCCGCGCGCGTCTTCAGTGCGCAGGCGTTAGGATGATGGCCATCCTTGGCCATTAGTTTCAATCGACTGCCTTAACCATATCTTCGATGACCTTCTTGGCGTCACCGAAAACCATCATGGTCTTGTCTAGGTAGAACAGTTCGTTATCCAAACCGGCATAACCACTGGCCATCGAGCGCTTGTTGACGATGATAGTCTTGGCCTTGAACGCTTCCAGGATCGGCATGCCGGCAATCGGCGAGTTCGGGTCGTTTTTGGCGGCCGGGTTGACCACGTCGTTCGCGCCAAGCACCAGCACCACATCGGCCTGGCCGAACTCGGAGTTGATGTCTTCCATCTCGAACACTTGGTCGTAAGGCACCTCCGCCTCGGCGAGCAGTACGTTCATGTGCCCAGGCATACGGCCCGCCACTGGGTGAATCGCGTATTTCACGGTGACGCCGCGATGGGTCAGCTTCTCGGTCAGTTCCTTGAGTGCGTGTTGCGCTCGCGCCACTGCCAGGCCGTAGCCCGGCACAATGATCAAGGTGTCGGCGTTGGTCAGCAGGAAGGTGGCGTCGTCGGCCGAACCGGATTTCACCGGGCGCGCTTCTTTCGAGCCCGCCGCCGCGCCGGCATCCGGCGCATTGCCGAAACCGCCGAGCAGTACGTTAAAGAAGGAGCGGTTCATCGCCTTGCACATAATGTACGAGAGGATTGCGCCGCTGGAGCCCACCAGGGAGCCGGCGATGATCAACATCGAGTTGTTCAGCGAGAAGCCGATGCCCGCCGCTGCCCAGCCGGAGTAGCTGTTGAGCATCGACACCACCACCGGCATGTCCGCGCCGCCGATCGGGATGATGATCAGCACGCCAAGCACGAAGGCCAGGGCCAGCATCAGGGCAAAGGCAGTGAGGTTGCCGGTGAACATGAACGCCAGGCCTAGGCCAAGTGTTGCGAGGCCGAGCACCAGGTTCAGCTTGTGCTGGCCGCCGAACTGTACCGGTGCGCCTTGGAACAGACGGAACTTGTACTTGCCCGACAGTTTGCCGAACGCGATCACCGAGCCGGAGAACGTAATTGCGCCGATGGCCGCGCCGAGAAACAGCTCCAGGCGATTACCGGCTGGAATCGAGTCGCCCAGGTGTTTGACGATGCCCAGGGATTGCGGCTCGACCACCGCGGCAATCGCAATAAACACGGCGGCCAGACCGATCATGCTGTGCATGAACGCCACCAGCTCCGGCATCTTGGTCATTTCTACGCGCTTGGCCATGATCGAACCGGCGGTGCCGCCGATCAGCAGGCCGACGATCACATAGCCGATGCCGGCGGTGGCGAGCTCAGCGCCCAGCTTATAGATGAGGCCCACCGTGGTAAGTACCGCCAGCGCCATGCCGAGCATCCCGAACAGGTTGCCGCGCCGCGACGTGGTCGGATGTGACAGGCCTTTGAGGGCCTGGATGAAACAGATCGACGCGATCAGGTAGAGCGTCGTTACCAGATTCATGCTCATTACTTCGGCGCCTCTTCTTTTGCTTTCGGGGCTTTCTTCTTGAACATCTCAAGCATGCGGCGGGTGACCAGGAAGCCACCGAATACGTTCACTGCTGCCAGTGCCACGGCCAGCGTGCCCATGGTCTTGCCCAGTGGTGTGACGGTGAGGGCTGCGGCGAGCATGGCGCCGACGATCACGATCGCGGAAATGGCGTTGGTCACCGCCATCAATGGCGTGTGCAGTGCGGGCGTTACGTTCCAGACCACGTGGTAACCGACATAAATCGCCAGCACAAAGATGATCAGGTTGTAGATACCGGGGGAGATAAGCTCTTCCATCGTCTGAATCCCTGCTTAGGCGTTTTTGCGGATGACTTGGCCGTCGCGGCACATCAGGCACGCAGCGACGATGTCGTCTTCGAGGTTGATTTCAAACTGCCCTTCCTTGGTGAAGACCAGCTTCAGGAAGTCCAGCAGGTTGCGCGCATACAAAGCTGACGCGTCGGCAGCGACGGCACCGGCCAAGTTGGTCGGGCCGCAGATGATCACGCCATTTTCCACCACCACCTGGTCGGCGACGGTCAGCGGGCAGTTGCCACCTTGGGCGGCGGCGAGGTCGATGACCACTGAGCCGGGCTTCATCTGTGCGACGGTTTCGGCGCTGAGCAGGGTCGGCGCTTTTCGGCCGGGGATCAGGGCGGTGGTAATGACGATGTCGGCCTGCTTGGCGCGCTCGTGCACGGCCAGGGCCTGGCGCTGCATCCAGCTGGTCGGCATTGGACGTGCATAGCCACCGACCCCGACGGCGCATTCGCGTTCTTCATCGGTTTCGTAAGGCACGTCGACGAACTTGGCGCCGAGGGATTCAATCTGCTCTTTGACGGCAGGGCGTACGTCGGACGCTTCGATCACCGCCCCCAGGCGTTTCGCCGTGGCAATGGCCTGCAGGCCTGCGACGCCGGCGCCGAGAATCAGTACGCGCGCGGCTTTTACAGTGCCGGCAGCGGTCATCAGCATCGGCATGAAGCGCGGGTAGTAATGCGCAGCCAGCAGCACGGCTTTGTAACCGGCGATGTTGGCCTGGGATGACAGCACATCCAGGCTCTGCGCCCGCGAAGTACGTGGCGCGGCTTCGAGTGCGAAAGCGGTGATGCCCTGCTCTGCCAGCTTGGCAATGGTTTCGTTGCTGAACGGATTGAGCATGCCCACCAACACTGTGCCGCTTTTGATCAGCGCGAGCTCGCTGTCGCTGGGAGCAACCACCTTGAGAATCAGCTCGGCGCCAAACGCATCGCCGGCACTGCCAATGGCCGCGCCTGCCGCTTCATAGGCACTGTCGACAATACTGGCTTTGATACCTGCGCCGCTTTGAACAGTGACCTTATGGCCCTGGCCGATCAGCTTCTTGATGGTTTCCGGGGTGGCAGCCACCCGCGTTTCACCCGTCAGAGTTTCGAGAGGAATACCGATTTTCACGTATATCTCCATACCAAGATAAGAACGCACCATGCGGCTGGATGAGCAGCCACCGCGTAGATATCTTCTGGTTTAGGTGAACGGGACTAGAGAGGAAGCAGAGGCCTGGCTAGGCAAATATTTTCGAGGGCTTGCGGGGGCTGCTCGATCGACCTTTCGTGCGAAGTGCTGAGGTTATGCAACGCTGGCTCAGCGTTCCCTAAAGCAGAATACACAGTGGAGGACTTTACTAATGTCGTGAGTAAGCAGCGAGCGTTGTGAGACGTCATCTGTAGACACCTTGTACGGCGCAGTTGGAGCGCTCTAGGTTCTCTCTGAAACGCATGAAAAGACGATCCACTCACAGGAGTTGTGTGGGGTACTGAACCGAGTCCGTTGTCCCGCGAGTGAGACAATCCTTAGCTAAGGAGGATCAGATCAGCCTATCTCTCATGCAATCTATTATTTTTATGCGCAGTGATGATGCACCACTAATATTCTAGCATGCAAGTACAAAAGCTGACCCTGTATGACACGATTTCGGCGGCGACCTATTTCACGCAATGTCCACCATTACGACTTCGCTGTGCTCAAGAGCATTGAAGTCCAGCAGGCTTTCATCTCTAACGGCCGCACCATCGCCCTCCTTCAGAATTTTATCATTCAACTTCATGCTGCCCTTGGCCACGACCAAATATGCTAAGCGAAGAGGGTCGATTGCATAGCGGGCGCTCTGGCCCTCTTGCAGCGTTGCTGCAACAAGACGCGCGTTACAGCGAATAGGCAACGCGTCTACGTCCCCTTCGAGCCCACTGGCCAAGGTCACAAAACGCCCTGCTGAAACACCCTTAGGAAACGGACGTGTCCCCCAAGATGGCGGCATACCGGCCTGGTCTGGCTGGATCCATATCTGGAAGGTCTTGGTGACACCTGGCTCAAGATTGTATTCACTATGGGCGATACCAGTGCCGGCACTCATGACCTGGACGTCTCCAGCAACCGTTCGCCCTCTGTTACCTAAGTTGTCCTGGTGGGTAATCGCCCCTTCGCTAACGTAGGTTATGATTTCCATATCCTTGTGGGGGTGAGAAGGAAAGCCTGAATTGGGCGCAATTATGTTGTCGTTCCAGACAAGCAGGCGCCCCCAGTTCATGCGATTAGGATCGTAGTAGCTCGCGAATGAAAAGTGATGTTTCGCGTTCAGCCACCCGTGGTGATCGCTACCAAGTTGATCAAATGGGCGCAGCTCTATCATGTCTTTTCCCCGGGTTCAGGTTGGAATTGGCAGACATCATCCTTTCAAAAAAACACTAAAAAAAGTGCAAATTAGTGTCCAATTCGTCCAGTATTTTAGATAGTTCATGAAGTGAAGCCGCGTATGGCGTCGAGGTCGGGAAGATCGCTACCGGTCGGCTACCATGTATTCGTCATCTGCTTTAAGGATGGCGCCCAATCGCTGCACGCCAAGTTTGTAATCAGGCGTGCCTATGGGCTCAGAAACGCTTAAAATTCTAGATTGCGGCAGATGACCAAACACCATCGACCAGACGATTTATGCCCAAAGGATTCGCATTTTTTAGCGCGTCAGGCAGAAGAGCATCTGGATAATTCTGATAGCACACTGGCCTCAGGAATCGATCTATGGCGGCCGTCCCTACTGAGGTTCCCCGAGCATCTGATGTAGCAGGGAATGGCCCGCCATGCACCATCGCATCGCATACCTCGACTCCCGTGGGATAGCCGTTAACAAGAATACGCCCCACCTTCTCTTCGAGCATTGGCACCAACCACTCATGCTCTGACAAGTCAGAACCTTCAGCGATCAGGGTGGCTGTTAGTTGCCCCCGAATCGCTTTTAAGACAGATCGCAGCTCATGACTATTAGCAGTTTCCACCAATATAGTGGTCGGCCCAAATACCTCTTCCTGAAGTAAGGAATCGCCGTCTATCAACAGCGCCGCATCGGCCTTGAAAAGTTGGGTCTCAGCCACACCGGCGGTTTGAGGTCTACCAGCAAGATGCGTGACTCCTGAGTGGGCGTGCAGCTTATGGACGCCTTGGCTATAGCTGCTTAATCCTCCAGCGTTAAGCATGGTCTGGGCGGGAGCTTGGCTAAGCCGATGTACTAAATACTCAATGAAGCGCGAGAACTCTGGCGATTTCAAACCGATAACCAAACCAGGATTAGTGCAGAACTGCCCTGCCCCCAGCGTCACTGAATCACCAAGCTCATTGGCGATTGCTGCGCCACGGATCTTAAGTGCCTCAGGAAGTACGAACACAGGGTTGATGCTCGACATCTCGGCGAACACCGGAATAGGCTGGGCACGTTCAGAGGCAATCTTGCAGAGTGCGGTACCACCTGACAGTGAACCCGTAAAACCAACTGCTTGAACAGCCGGGTGCTTAACCAGGGCTTCGCCGACCCTTGAGCCGAAAATCATGTTGAAAACACCTTGAGGCATTCCGGTGCGCTTTGCCGCGCGCTCAATCGCGCATCCCACAAGATCGGCCGTGGCCATATGTCCGCTGTGAGCTTTTACGATTACCGGGCAACCTGCTGCCAATGCTGCAGCGGTATCACCACCGGCGGTCGAGAACGCCAGTGGAAAGTTACTTGCTCCAAATACCGCAACGGGTCCGACCCCAATTCGATATTGACGAAGGTCAACTCGAGGAGCGGGCTTGCGCTCTGGCAAAGCACGATCAATACGAGCCCCGAGGTAATCGCCTCTACCTAAAAGTTTCGCGAACATCCGCATTTGATTGCTCGTACGAGCTCGCTCGCCCTGGATTCGCGCCGCAGGTAGTGCCGTTTCCCGGCTAACGATGGAGATGAAGTCATCGTCCAGGAAATCGAGCTCTTCTGCGATTGCTTCTAAAAACTCAGCCCTTCTAGATGGCAAAAGGTTTCGAAAAATAGGAAAGGCATCCTGAGCTGCACAGGCCGCTTCGTCCACCTCTTGAGGTGTTGCCTGGAAGAAAACGCAATCCAATTCCTCACCGGTAGCTGCTTCGATACTGCGTAATGAAGCAGCGCCTATACCACTGCGACTTCCTGCGATGAAGTTCTTACCAACAATATGCTGCATATGATCGATCCCCTCACTGCCTCTTGCGACAGCCTTAAGCGTTAGGTCTGCGAAAAACTGATAAAAGGGGCACACTAAGCCCCTTCAAAATCAGGCTGTACCCAGGACTTTCTCCAAAGCACCCTGAAGTTGAGTAATCGCCCCCTCAACGCTCCAAACTGCCTCCGATTGACGCCATGCAATGTAGCCATCAGGGCGAACCAGGATCGCTCCAGCTTCGTCAATCTCTCGCACGCGCTGCCAATCGAAATAGGCGTCAGCAGTACCCTTTTCACCTGTCACGACTGTGCGTAGGTAGGGAAGATTGAGCTCCTTCGCTGCACTGACCCAGGCCTGACCGGAAAGACCGGTGACCAGAGAGAATTTGCCCTTGCCTGTTACGTCAAGTGTTGACGTCCTCAGTCCGTTTTTATCGACGAGCCAGGCATGGGGAATCTTCGCACCAGGCCGAGTAGTCGCTTGCAGGAAGAGTTGTTTATCTTGAGCCCAAACCTCTTCACCGGCGGCCTCGTCAACAACAACTGCATCGGATTCATAGCGTTGATTCAGCTCTACGCCCTGAGCGTTGAACTCATAATCCTTGAGCTCGAGAGCCTTCTGAAGAAGCTCGCGAGTTTTCGCGCCTTCCGCAGTCGGTTCGCGCATACGCTTAAGCAATTTGTCGACGGTGTCCACGCCCTGGTTCATTTTGAAGCATTCTTTGAAAAGCCCGTAATCCGCTCGTGATTGGTTGGCCCGCGTGACAATTTGTTTTCCTACGGGTTGACGCTCAAGAGTGTAGGAGTCCAGCAGGGATTGATTCGCGTAGCCCTTAATGACGTAAGCCAGTTTCCAAGCAAGGTTGAAGCCGTCCTGCACCGAAGTATTCGAACCCAACCCGCTTGATGGCGGATGACGATGCACGGCATCACCGCCGCAATGCACCCGACCGTTGGAGTAGAAGGACGCGTATGCCTGATTAACGTACCAGGTGCTGTTCCTGACTATCTCTACTTCGAGTTCAGGATCACCCACAAGAGTACGGATACGCTGCAGAACATGTTCTGGTGAAAAATCAGGTTCGCCCTTCGCCATGTCGAAGCCCCAACCGGCGATCCATTGACTCCAAGGCTTGACCGCGCGAAGCAAGCCCATGCCAATCTCACCAAAGCCAGCAACAGGATTCGCAATCCACTGCAGCACACTCGGGCGATGGGCAACGTACCGGCTTAGATCAGCGTTAAAAACAACATAGGCAGTTCCTGCTCGAGCCATCTCCCCTTCGATAGGCAGGCCTATGTGCTCGACAATTTTCGAGCGCGCGCCATCCGCTCCCACCAAGTAACGGACACGAATCGTGTACTCGCGCTCCGTGAGTAGGTCTTTGAGGGTGACCGTAACGCCGTCCGCATCTTGGACGTGATTGAGGTACTCGGTGTTAAACGAGAATTGCGCGCCACGCTCAGCGGCGTGTTGAACCAGAATAGGTTCCATGAGCGGTTGGACGATATCAGCCATTGGGCATGGGCTGCCTTTGATGTAATCGCCTTTGCGTGCATCACCTGACCCCCAGGATCTCATCCGAGCGATCTCTTCACCAGCCAAGCTGGTGGTGATTAGGGCGTCTCCCATTAGCTCCCACGGCGTCGCGTGTTTCTTGACTACATCTTCAACACCCAGGTCACGGAAGACCTCCATGGCCCGTTGATTCGTAATGTGAGCACGCGGGGAGTTGGCCAAGTAATTGAACATGGTGACAACTCGCACTCTTACTCCATAGGTGGCTAGAGCGAGTGCTGTGGTGGCGCCGGCAGGACCTGTTCCCACAACCAAAACGTCAGTATCGAAGTGCTGGGAATTGTTCATTATTGTTGTCTCCATTACGACAGGCTTGTAGTTATTGTCTGACTAGAGCATCTGGCCAATCCTGGGATCGACTTCAGGATTGGCAGCGATCAATCTGAGCGCTGATTTCTTGCATGCTAGCATGCAAGAGTATTAATCGTAAATTAGATTTATCTAGGTAGGAGCCTGAGTTTCTGATGATTGAACGACCGGTGTGTCCGAGTCCGGCGTCGCGAATGATGTACCACTTTTTACCACCGACAAATAGCAAAGAGATACAGCCGCCACCACTATCCCTGGCACACAGGAGAGCATCACACCGGCAGTGCCAGTGCCAAGAGCCAGCATTTTACCAGCGACCAAGGGCCCACTCATTGCACCTAGCCTGCCTATCGCCACGGCGGTCCCGACGCCGGTAGCTCTGCCCTTTACGGGATAAAATAAAGGTGCCAGGGCATACAACACACTTTGGCCTCCAGTGGTGAAAATACCCGCAAGAAAACCAGCCACAAGCATTCCGATCAGCGTAGTGGATACGTACAGCCCCATCAACGCTACGAGCATGCCTATATAGATGATGAGTGACATTACCCAAGTCGGCATTCTGTCCATCAACATACCGAGCATCAGCGTGCCGATTGTGGCGCCAAGCTGCATCGTGAGAACAACCCAACTGGCATTTTTGCCCGAGAATCCCTGAGCAACCAAAAGGCTCGGCAGCCAGTTGATCAAGATGTACGTCACCATCAATGTAAAGAAGAAGCTCGCCCACAGCAGTAACGTGGGTTTAGCATTGCCCTTTGCAAAAAGCAGCGTTGAAATCCTTAACGTATCCTGCATCGTTCCAGAAAAAGCTTTCGATTCGGGTAGGTAAACTCCTAGCAAAGGCACGATCAACAAAGGAACGATACCGCCGACATAGAAGACCAGTTGCCACCCTAAACCAAAATCGTTAACGCCAAACAGCGCAGCTCCGGCTGCCCCCAAGGGTACGCCGCAATACATCATGCTCACTGCGGTGCCACGAAACTTGGGACCAGCGACCTCTGAGGTCAATGCAATGAGATTGGGCAGAGAAGCTCCTAGACCGGCACCGGTGAGAAAACGCGCCGCAATGAGCGAGTTGAAGTCCCACGCTTCTGCTGTCACCAAAGAAAAAACACCAAATAGGGCGACAGAAGCCATGAGCACATACTTACGTCCATATCGATCCGCCAACCGGCCGCCCAAAAAAGCACCCGGTAGCATTCCCATCACACCCGCACTAAAACCCCAGCCCATATGGAGCTTGTCTATACTAAATGCAGACATCATTCCCTGGGCTGCAATCCCCGGAGCCTGAAGATCCAAACCCTCCATTAGGGCAACCATGAAGCAAAGTGCAATGGTGATGACGAGCCCGCCGCGGGCTGTGTTACTCGGTAGATTAGACATTACCTAACCTCCGGTGCGATGTAGCCGACACAGCTGTTTTTACGAGACAAAGACGCGGTCGAAATAAAATGCGGTGCCGGTCTTTATCACCAATGAATGATTGGCAGACGTTCATATCAGTAACCCAATTGTTATTGTTGTCATTGAGCAAAAGGCCGCTTTAAAGGCGGCCGTTTTTTAACGCTTCAAGAGATCCAGAGCGACATCGACGATCATGTCTTCCTGACCGCCGACCATACGGCGTTTGCCAAGCTCGACCAGGATGTCGATGGTCTTCAAGCCATACTTTGCGGCAGCCACTTCGGCGTGTCGCAGGAAACTGGAATAGACCCCGGCATAGCCCAGAGCCAGAGTCTCACGGTCGACACGTACTGGGCGGTCTTGTAGAGGTCGGACGATATCGTCTGCAGCATCCATTAAGGTGTACAGATCAGTGCCATGGTTCCAGCCCAATCGCTCAGCTGCCGCGATAAAAACCTCTAACGGCGCGTTACCTGCGCCTGCCCCCATACCAGCAAGACTGGCGTCGATTCGGTCACACCCCTCTTCCACTGCGGTAATGGAGTTAGCTACGCCCAGTGAGAGGTTATGGTGAGCATGCATGCCGGTGTGAGTCTCAGGTTTGAGCACTGCTTTGAAAGCACGGAACCGATCGCGGATATCCTGCATATTCATGGCACCGCCGGAATCAGCCATGTAAACGCATGTCGCACCGTAGCTTTCCATCAGCTTTGCCTGCTCGGCCAATTTTTCCGGCTCGATCATGTGGCTCATCATAAGGAACCCAACGGTATCCATCCCTAGCTCACGCGCAAACTCGATATGCTGCTTGGATACATCCGCTTCGGTGCAATGGGTGGCCACGCGAACGACACGAGCGCCAGCGTTGTAGGCTGCTTTGAGATCATGGACAGTCCCGATGCCTGGTAGTAACAGGGTCGCGATCTTCGCGTGGGTGATGACGTCAGCTGCAGCCTCGATCCACTCAAGATCGGTGTGCGCCGCAAAACCATAGTTAAAGCTTGAGCCCTGAAGACCATCACCGTGCGCCACCTCGATGGAGTCGACCTTGGCTTTATCCAGCGCCCGGGCAATGTCCTGAACATTCTGGATGCTGTACTGATGACGAATCGCATGACTGCCGTCGCGCAGAGTAACGTCAGATATGTAGAGTTTTTTATTCAGATCGATGCTCATTGAATATTCCTCAGACGCTCGTCATTGAATGGGCCATGCGCTCTGCAGTTGCCAACGCGGCGGATGTCATGATGTCGAGGTTGCCCGCGTAGGACGGCAGGTAATGCGCAGCGCCTTCGACTTCCAGAAAAATGGAAATCTTGAGGCCGTGAAATTTTCCTAGCCCAGGAATGTTCAACGGCGCCTGTTCCGAAATCTCATCGAACTGAACCTTCTGCTTCAAGCGATAGCCGGGAACGTATGCTTGTACCGCAGCGACCATCTCCTCAACCGACGCTTCGATCTGGGCTTTATCCGCGGCTTCCGAGAGAACGAACACTGTATCTCGCATCATCAAAGGCGGCTCTGCCGGGTTCATTACGATGATGGCCTTGCCGCGAGCGGCCCCACCGACAGCCTCGATAGCCTGAGAGGTGGTTTCAGTGAACTCATCAATGTTCGCACGCGTACCCGGCCCAGCGGACTTGCTAGCGATAGATGCGACGATCTCGGCGTAGTGAACCTTTGCCACTCGCGAAACCGCCGCCACCATCGGGATGGTCGCCTGACCGCCGCATGTCACCATGTTGACGTTGAGCGCATTGAGGTTCTGTTCAAGGTTCACTACGGGAATGCAATAGGGCCCGATGGCGGCAGGCGTCAGGTCGATCAAACGGATACCTGGCTTGATGCTACGCAGGAAAGCATCGTTCTTCACGTGAGCACCGGCACTCGTCGCATCAAAGACAAAGTCGATCTCGGGAAATATCGGAAGCTTAGTCAGGCCCTCTACGCCCTCGTGCGTAATGGCGACGCCTAGACGTGCCGCTCGAGCGAGGCCGTCAGAATTAGGGTCGATACCTACCATAGCGCCCATTTCCAGGTACTTCGCATTACGCATGATCTTAATCATCAGATCCGTGCCGATGTTGCCGGAGCCGACAATGGCTACTTTGAGCTTTTTCATGTTTTTTGCTCTCTCAGGTGCGCAATCAACCAGCGCTGAATTCCACCGCGACTTTTCCGATGCCGCTAATCGTTGCTTCAAACCGATCACCGGCAGCCACTTGCACCATCGGCCCTAGGGCACCCGTAAGAATGATGTCACCTGCTTTCAAAGGCTCACCAAGTCGAGCCATAGTGCGAGCTAGCCATACCGCAGCATTCAAAGGATGTCCGAGACATTGCGCGCCGCTACCTACTGAAACTGACTCACCATTTCTAGTCATTTCCATTTCTGCTTCACGCAAATCCAAACCGTCTAATCGCCGTGCTGGGCCGCCCAATACGAAACATCCACTTGAAGCGTTGTCAGCCACCGTGTCGACAAAGCGGATATTCCAGCCTTGAATACGACTACCTACAATTTCGAGCGCAGGAAGCACCCACCCGGTAGCGGCCAGGACATCCGCAAATGTGGTATCCACTCGAGGCAGGTCAGACTCCAAAACCAGAGCGATCTCAGCTTCAATTTTTGGTTGCAGTAGGCTTGCGTAGGGAACGACTTCGTTATCGCCATAACACATGTCGGCGAACAACGTGCCAAAGTCGGGTTGATCGACCCCTAGCTGGGCCTGAACCTGTTTATTTGTTAAGCCGATCTTGCGACCGATGACCCGCCGACCAGCTGCAATGGCGTGGGCCACGTTCAATCGCTGAATGGCGTACGCCGCTTCCCGGTTATCAAGACCAATCTGATCACGTAGAGGCTCAATTGCCTCACCACTGCTTTCAGCCTGGCGCAAAGCTCCCGCTAATTGCTCTAGAGTCTGCTGGGGCACATTCATAAGACACCTCGTAATTGCGCGCTGTACGAATCACCCGATGCTGTGCGTGTGGGACATCGGGGTGTTGGGTGTCGGGACTGAAGGAACCATAGTCACCGACACCAGGTAAGCGATTAATGGGTGAGGAAGTCCAAAACCATGCGGTTGAACTTGTCAGCATGCTCCCACTGCGCCCAGTGCCCGCAGTTGTTGAAAACGTGCAATTCGGAGTTCGAAATACCAGCAATCAAGCGCAGTCCGGTATCCATCGGGACGAAGCGATCGTTACGCCCCCAAATGACGAAGGTCTCGGCTTTGATTTCACCAAGGCGATGGCCGAAGTCTGGAAATTGCTTAGGGTTTGCGTCGATACTTTTGACAAAGTTGTCCAAGTGCTCGCGCTGGCTCAGCATATTATCCAGGCGGCCTTGGAATAGTTCGTCAGTCAGCGCACTGCTGTCGTAGACGAACACCTTCATCATTTTTTTGAGGTTCTCGATATTGGGCTCGCGGTAGACGCTCTGGATCAGCTTGATGCCCTCTGTGGGCATTGGCACGAAGGAACTCGCTCCACCAGTACCACCGCCCATCAAGACCAACTTGCCCACCCGCTCAGGGTTGTCCAACGCAAAAGCGACTGCTGTGTGGCCACCCATCGAATTGCCTACCAGGTGGACGCGGTCAAGCCCAAGTGCGTTGACAAACCCTTTAAGCGCAGCAGCATTAAGATGGGAGCGTGAGCCAGTGCAGACCACGGGATCGCTTTTGCTCCAGCCCGGACAGTCCATCAAAATGACGCGAAAACCTGCGTCTACAAACGTGTCGATGTTGCGATTGAAATTTGCCCAACCGCTGGCGCCAGGACCCGAGCCGTGGAGCATGATGATTGTTTCAGCCCCGTCACCAGCATCGTTATAGTGCAGTTGAAACTCATGTTCGCCTTCTTTGACGCGAACCAGTTTGCTGGTGTTTTCATTGGTGAAGGTTTGCTTGGCAGACGTCATCTCTTCTTCCTCATATGATCAGGAGATGGGCTCTTGCGATAAGACGCAGGAGAGGAAAAAACTCAAATTCGCTTAATCCGCGATTGGACGAGCGCTCAAAGCACCGAAGCCCGCAATCCACTCTGGGATCGGTCGGTAATAGCGGTTACTCGTTTGATAAGAGCCATAAGCCGTCATGGCGGCGAATGCAGCCACCCAGGCTTTGACCTCGTGAGTGGATTTGCCCGCTATGGCTGAGAGTTCGTCATCACCGATGCCATCAAGCTCATGCAAATCGCCGGCTTGAAGGGTGTCGAGAAAATAGCGATCCCATGTCGGGTTTAGCGGATGCAGGGAATTCTGATCATCGATAAAGAGCAGGGCCGCGTTGATAACCCGCTGCGTGCGCGCCTCCCGCTCATCTAGCGGCAGGTTCCTGCCTCCACCTAACAAACGCTCTCGTAAGTGCGAGTTTGCAGTTGCCAGCTCGGGTACCGGGGGCTGATGAGACAAACCGCCAGATCCCAGAAACAGAACACGCTTGTCGGTTTTGGCGGCATAAGCCCCCACTGCTTCACCGAACATTCGAACCCGCTGAAAACTCGGCATGGGGCGCGCAAGGCAATTGATGAAAATCGGAATCGTGGGATACCGATCTAACCCGCCTAGCAGAAAATCGAGTGGTTGGGCGAAACCGTGATCGACCTGCATGCGATAAGAAACTGCAGCATCTACTCCCGCAGCTAACACCGCAAAAGCGAGTTCCTCAGCTTCCCGAGCTGGCACTGAGATGACACCCGCAGCAGATCCAAAATCGCCGATGGCTTCTGCAGC
Source organism: Pseudomonas sp. 34 E 7 (assembly GCF_900005715.1). NCBI lineage: Bacteria > Pseudomonadati > Pseudomonadota > Gammaproteobacteria > Pseudomonadales > Pseudomonadaceae > Pseudomonas > Pseudomonas sp. 34 E 7. The sequence goes on along the minus strand of NZ_CVTX01000093.1, from coordinate 30,546 downwards.
AGTACCGATGCAAAAGGACGGCATGATGTCGTAAAAGAAACCGTTGTAATGGTCAGGAGCAAACAGGATTACAAGTTCAGGATCGAAAGCTTCGATCTGCTGACGGGCCGAATTAATCTCGGCATTAATTTCTGCCAGAACATCGGGGGAAGGGTCGACTAAGCCGACCAGAGGTGTGTGTGACAGACAGTGGAGGAAAACGCTCATAGCCATGCACCTTGTCATGCGCTAAAAAACCCGAAGGTTTTCGGCACACTAACGACGGCCCAAGTCGAATGCAGTGAAGGCTGCATCGATACCCTAAAAAGGGCGAGTAGCGCTCGTCGTCATGCGTACGCTTTTGTTGTTGGTGAAATCATCATGCCTACTCACATACTAGCATGCAAGAACAATATTAACCTGAGGCGCTGGCATTTTCTCGTCAATGATTGTTCTGGAATCCCTGCGGCCGATGTTGAATCGGCCGTAGGGAGCGCACTTACGCTTGCGGGTTTATAACGAAATTAGTGAATCCACCATGTCGCCCGGCTATGGAATCCAAGGCTTCGTTGATGCGGCTCAGCCCAAAACCAGTCGTCTCGAATACCGACAGATCGAGAACGCCTCGCTCCGCCATGTCAGCAATATCCTGTCCCTGGCCGGCTGTGAACCAGTTAGAACCCAGCCACTGAACCTGGGCTGCCATTAGCTTGAACAGATTCATCGGAACCAACTCAGACACACCACCCACATGCACAGCTTGCGCACCACGATGCAGGCAATCGATCGCATCAGTGACTGCGCTTGCAGGCGCTCCCGGCCCCAAGGTGTCGACAACGAGATCAACCCCTGCTCCGTTGGTATTAGAAAAGGCCCACTCTGACAAGGAGTTGCCGTCAGACGTTGAGAATGTTTCGATTCGCTGAGGGGCTAACTGGCGAACTTGCTCCAGAAGCGCCTTATCCCTGGCGACAGCAAAGATACGAGTGACGCCAAGCGCTAGCGCCAATAGCACAGCGCCAAGACCAAGAGTCCCGCTTGCACCGTTGACCAACACAGTCATACCAGGGCCCGCTTTACCACGCTTAAGAGCAGCGTACGCCGTTCCCAGATACCCGAACCGCGCCGCCTGATCGAACGTTACATTATCTGGCAGCTTCACAAGGCTATATTGGGGAGCTGTCATAAACTGCGAGAAGCCACCGTAGGGGTAGTGCTTCAAAAGATCATTCGCCTCGGGCGAAAAACCGAAATAACCCGAGTAGCCGAAGCGCTCGCAGCTCAGGGGATCACCCTTGCGGCAGCAGCGGCATGTGCCACAGAACCGAGCCGGATTTACATAAACCCTATCGCCCTCTTTAAAGTTGAAAACGCGTTTTCCGACCCCGACAACGGTACCGGCAGGGTCCAAACCGAAAATGGCAGGTAACTTCGGCAGCGGCAGATCTGGAAACCAGGTTGGATAGTTCTTGATCACGTTCCCAAGGTTGGGCACGACACCACACGACTCTACTCGTACAAGCACTTCATCGCTGTCAGGAGTAGGAATATCGATTTCGTCCACACTCATCGGGGAACCGATATCGTGAAGCCGAGCGGCACGCATTTTATTAGTCATTTGAATTCTCCATTTTGTTATTGATAGCGGAGTTATTTTTTACTCATGCTGCACGCTGACACGGATCACTTTCGCGTCGCGTTGTACAACCCTTCAATTACGTTTACGTTGGCACGTGCACCATCTTGAGCGGCGGCCATCCTGATACGTCTAGCCTCTTCCTGGCCTTCTGGAGGCAGCCAGTTGCGGTCATGCCCCCAGAAACTGGGCCCGTGGACGACTTCATAGGGCTCCCACGTTTCGGGATCAATAACCAGCCCGCCCCAACCGCACTCAACCAGAAACCCGGATGGGCTCTTTGCATAGAATGAAACCACCTGATCGTTCGTATGCCTTCCCAACGTCGTTGCAATTCGCCCTTCATCCACCAACGCCAAGTCGTAGGCCTGTCCGACGTCATCAAGACTCAAGGTTTCAAACATGAGGTGGTGGATACCAACCTTGCCCGTTTCCAGAATTGCCAGACTATGGTGACGTTGGTTTAGATGCAGGAAGATCGCCTTGAACGGTCGCTCGAAATAGTCACTCAGATGAAAACCCAAAAGGTCACGGTAAAACGGCAAAATATCCTTGGCGCTTGGTACGGTGAGGACCACATGGCCAATGCCCATGTCCCCAGTCCGGAAACCTTGCATCGTACGTCCTGGAATGAAGGGCGTTCCTGCCTCAGCCAATCCGTGATAGACCTCAATGCGATTGCCAATGGGATCTGAAAAAACAATCAAGTCCCGAACCTGCCTTTGCTCACAAAGCGAGCGCGACCCGCGATTGACGCGTACCTGTGCCCGCTCCAAACGCACTGCAAATTGATCCAGAGCCGCAGCGTCGGCAACCTCCCACCCCATGAAGCCAAGACCGTTGCGGTTCGCTTCGTTGACGGTCAACCGTTGCTTACGGTCATCCATCCTGAAGGACATACCATCACTCACCGTTTCGGTGAGCTGGAGCCCAAGAAAGCGAGAGCCATAATCCTTCCAACCGGAGGAGTCGGTAGTATCGACTCCCAAATAACCCAGAGCTTTAAGCGTCATTACTGCATATCCTCTGTCGTCGCTGATGCACTTACCGCTATAGCGAGTCGCCTCGTTTAGAAATGAGATGGGGAAAATGCAGTGGGCAGCAGGATTTTGCTTTCTTGCTTCTGCATCACGCTGATGGTCGATTTGGATGGATCCGTCCACTCTGGATCAGACCAGAGCGCCTTACGACGGGCTTCACGATCAGCGTAATTTTCGTACGCCCAGAGCTGCACGATTTGATTGAGTTCACCCGTGTCAGTCGTGTAGTAACCCACCAGATTGCCTAAATGTTTTTTCTGAATTGGAAAGCGCTCTTTTTCAAAAAACGGTAACCATTCACGAAGTTTTCCGGGCAAAAGCGTGTAAGTCCGCATTTCTACGATCATTGGCTAAATCCTTGTTAAATTAGGTGTGATTAACTTTCACGATCCCGGCATCTCGCATCGCGGATGCGAGAACCGGCCTTGCCTTTTCAGAAAGCGGAACCAGCGGTAGTCGGCAGTGGGGCTTGATTAGGCCTAGCTCCCCAAGGGCCCATTTCGTCGGCGATGGGCTGCTCTCGATGAACAGTGCTTGGTGAAGAGGCATCAGTTGCAAGTTAAGCGCCGACGCTGCTTTTGCCTCTCCTGCCAATGCGCGCTCACAGAGCTGAGCCATTAGACGGGGGGCAACGTTCGCAGTAACGCTTATCGTCCCCTCCCCTCCAAGTAGCATTAGCGCCACAGCTGTAGGGTCATCACCTGAATACAAGCTAAAGCCGCTAGGTCTATAGCGAAGAATTTCAGAAGCCCTCTCGATACTGCCGGTAGCATCCTTGATACCAATAATGCTTGGCTCACATGCAAGCTTCAGAGTTAGCTCAACCCCAATATCTACCCCGGTTCGCGCAGGGACGTTGTAGAGCACAATAGGAAGGTCTACTGCCTGAGCGACGGCTCGAAAATGTTGAAACATGCCTTCCTGCGTAGGACGAACGTAGTAAGGAGCTACATGTAGCGCAGCGTCCGCACCAATCTTCTTAGCGAGCGCCGTCAACTCAATAGCTTCGCTGGTTGAGTTCGCACCTGCCCCTGCGATAACAGGTACGCGACTAGCCACCTGGCGAACCGCGAAGGCACATACCTCAATGTGCTCCTCGACGGAAAGCATGGCGGACTCGCCGGTAGTGCCCACGACGCAAAGGCCATGTGTTCCTTCGGCGATATGCCATTCGATAAGCCGCGCGAGGGACTCGTAGTCGACGCCTCCGTTCTCAAGCATCGGTGTAACAACAGCAACGATACTGCCTGCCAGGCTAACCATCACATACCTCTTCAGAACTGAATTGCACTGCAATCCGTCAAGTACACCTAGAGCTGCGGGGCGCCATAGGCCCCGTTCCAAACCGGTGAAATTACCAACTCATTAACACAGACATGACGGGGCATACTGGCGACAAACCTGACCGCAGCGGCGATATCCTCAGGTTTGAGCATCTTCGACAAAGCCGCCTCGGTGGGTGGCACTTTGCGACGCGACATGGCAGGCGTTGCGACTTCTGCAGGAGACAGCGCACAGGCTCGGATACCGTGTTGGTATTCAGAGGCATTGAGGCTGGTGGTCAACGCGATCACCGCTGCCTTGGCCGCGCTATAGGAAGGTCCTGGCTTGGCCGACACGAACCGACCGGCCCACGAGGCGATGTTGATTACCAACCCGCTCTTAAGCGCTCGCATCGATGGGAGCACCGCGTCGATCGTGTAGTAGACGCCGTTCAAATTGATCTGCGTGACCTGATCGAAATCTGAACTGGAGAGCTCTCCCCATGCGCGAGCCGCCACGTTCATCCCAGCATTCGCCACTAGGATACTTACCGGCCCGTAGTCAGATTCGATTTGGGCTACAGCACTACGAACCGCATCGAAAGATGTCACATCAACGCTTACAGCAGCAGCGTTCGGACTTAGGGTGTGCAAGCGTTCTAGCGCTTGCGCAAGCGCTGCTTCACCCCTGGCAGAAATCACAACAAAATGCCCGTCTTGTACAAGTGCTTCCGCTATTGCAAGACCGATTCCGCTCGACGCCCCCGTTACCCAGCAAACAGTTCGATTCGTGTTGCTCATGACACACCCCCGACTTCCAGGAACTCATCGCTTCCTGGATTCACGTCACCGCAGAAAAGCGAAAGCGGCGGGAACGCGTTGGGATCAATCATGACGTCCAGCAAAGCAGGAACACCGGCGGCGAATGCACGCTCCAGTGCACCCGCCATTTCAGCAGGATCACTTACAGTTTCGGCCCAGCAGCCAACAGCCCGCGCAATACCCGCATGGTCTACCGCTTGGAATCGGCAGGCGTCACTGTGCACACCGTAATGGACATGCTCGGCATGAAGTTCATAACCCAGAATGCTGTTATTCAAAACAATGAGAACCACTGGAATATTCATGCGCCGTGCTGTCTCAAGCTCCGACCAGCAGTGACCGAATCCACCATCGCCCTCAAGGGCGATCACTCGTGCATTCGGATGCGCTACCTTAGCCCCCAGCGCCATTGGATAACCCCAGCCCAAACCTGCGAGTCCTCGTGGAGTCAGAAAGCGAGATCCTGCACGGCGAGACGTGAGGAAGCTGGTGACCCAGTTGGTGGAGTAGCTCGCGTCTGCCACCACGATGTCATCTGGGCGCAGAATCTTGTCCAGTTCCGCCATCAACGCCTCCGGTCGAAGCGCGCCATTGCGACCACTACCTATCGCAGCACGTGCTTCTCGCACTTGCGGTCGAGCAGCTTCGATTTCCGCTTTGACCGCTGCAGTCCGTTGAGCACCATGACTAAAGTCATGCGAAGCCAATGCCTGGATGAGCGAATCAACGGTGAGTCGCGCATCGCCCAATAAGCGCACAGAATCATAGTTGCGCCCGATTTCCATCGGGTCGATATCGATGTGGACGATCGTCGCGCCGTTTGGAACAATTTTCCAAGTGTCCGTCCCATTTTGATTGGTACGAGTACCAACCAGCAGAATCAGGTCGGCGTCAGTCAGATGGTGGCCGAGCTCATGACCGGGTGTGCCAGGCCCCATGCAGTTGCCAAAGACGCCCAGAGACAGCGGGCCGGTTTCGTCGACTGTCCCCTTGCCCATATTGGTTGTGGCAACGGGAATACCGCACAGCTCGCTCAAGCGATTGATACTAGCCGTCGCTCCAGAGAGATGCACACCACCACCGGCTACGATAATCGGTCGCTTGGCGCCTGCGATCAGCTTGGCAACGTGCTGTACAGCCTCCGGCGATGGAGCGAAGCGATCCAGTGGGAAATGCCCAAGATTGGAGGTGCGCGCCGGGCTGGATGTAGCAGGCTTGCGCAGCAGATCCATTGGCAAAATAAGCACAGCTGGCCCTGGTCGGCCGCTGGATGCAGCAGTGAAAGCCTGGTCAATGTAATCGTCCAGTCTGCTGACCTCTGTCAGACGTCTAACCCATTTTGCACAAGACTGAAAAAGGCTGACGTGGTCAAACTCCTGAAACGCGTTGCGGTCAGTCATGCCCATAGGCACGTCCTGAACGATCGCCACCATTGGAACTGATGCCTTCAATGCTTCCGCCAATGGCGCGACCAATAGGGTCGCTGCCGGACCATTTTGCGCAGCCACTACACCCACTTTGCCACTCACACGAGCATAGGCATCAGCCATTGCACCGCCTGCGTTTTCGGTACGGTAACCAACCTGACGGATACCATATTCATGAGCAATAACGAAGAAAGCGGCAGGAATGGCTTGACCGAACACATGAGTGACATCATGACGGCGCAGTGCAGCGGCAAGGACGTGAGCGGCAGTGGTGTTGGATTCTGTTGCGGCAGCTTGAGACTTATCCGCTTCTTGGGATTGTTTCACTTCGACCTCCTGAGTGCATTGCCCTAAGGCATTTGTGCGGTCCGCGTAGACGAACCTTTTTATTGGAATGCTAGCATGTAAGCTAAGCCTATGCGGTTAGCGAGTCAATGCTTGGTACGTGCTAATAACTGAATACGTTGCCGCCAAAACCATCGAATTGTTAGATATATACTTCCGGTGTGACTATCAAACAACAGAAGGCGAGTCGATAGATTTCTTGACCCTCACCACTGCCGGGGACAGTGCAAATAGCGTGAGCACCGCGCCGGTCAGCCCCAACATCGCGATGCCGATAATTCCAAGGTTCAAGCTCCCGGTTACGGTCTTGATGTAGCCCAGAATCGGAGGACTAACGAAGCCTGCGACGTTACCCAGCGTGCTGATGAATGCGATCCCTAATGGGGCCGATTTACGATCCAGATATCCAGGCGGTAGTGACCAAATCAAAGGCCCGCTCGCCCCCGTGCCGAAACTCGCCACGGCGAAGAAGAACAGCATCCAGGGAAGCGTTTGAGCGATGGTTCCTGCCACTAAACCAAAGCTGATCAAACCAAAGCAAAACACGAGATGCCACCGTCGCTCACGTAACACGTCTGAGCTCCAGCTTAGTGCGATAGCCCCCACAAATCCGAAAAGCAGGGGAATCGCAGACAGGAAACCGACATCCACAAGGGAGTTCACACCAGAGTCCTTAACGATCGTGGGAAGCCAAAAAAACAACAGGTAGTTGCTGCATGCCGCGGTAAAGAACAGGTAAGCCACTAAATAGTTAACGGGGTTACAAAGAATGTTCCTCATAACGCCCTTGGAGTGCTGCTCCTCAGGGATTTCGTCCTTTGCCAGGTCTTCCTTCACCAGTCGTTTTTCATCATCCGTCAACCAGGTCGCGTCGTCGGGGCGATCACGCAGTACGAAAAAACATAGGATACCCAGCAAGCAAGCCGGCGCACCTTCGACGACGAACACCCATTTCCATCCTGATAGCCCTCCCACCCCGTCCATATAAGTGATGATCCAACCGCTTAATGGAGACGCAATAGAGCCAGCTACTGCGTTGGCAACAAAAATAACTGCCGTGACACGAGCCCTCATAGATGAAGGAAACCAGAACGTCAGATAGAGAATGATGCCGGGTAGAAAGCCCGCCTCAAAAGCTCCCAGCAGCAGACGCAGGGTGATGAGGTGAGAAACGCTGGTAACAAATGCAGTGGCGACCGTCGCTAGCCCCCACAAGAACATGATGCGCAAAAAAGTCCGTCTGGCGCCCCATCGAGCTAACAGTGCATTACTCGGCATTTCACACAATGCATAGGTAATGAAGAAAGCACCGGCTGCAATCCCGAACCACGTAGCATTGATGCCAAGCTCCTCACTCATCTGCAGCTTGGTGAAGCCTAGATTGATTCGATCAATGAAGGCCACGCCGTAGCAGATAAACAAGAAAGGTATTATGCGCCACCAAATTTTGCGGTAAGCGGTTTTGCGCTTGATCGCTATTTCAAGCTGCAGCTCAGTTGACACGGTCATAACCTTCTCCACTTATTATTTTTAAATTGGGCTGGTACAGGTCGCGCTGCTACCAAAGGCTCATCGTGTAATCGATATTGATTCGCGTTTCATTGTCATCGCGCACGCTGGCGGCGCTAGAGAAGTCATTTCGGTATAGAGAGTGCCTTGCACGCACACTTACGCCTTTTAGGCTGCCTTGAAACGCGTAGCTGAGTTCAAGGTATCGCTCACTTTCAGTAAGACCTTGACCACCGAGAGTGGGCAGCTCGATATTGGAGCCCTTGATGTATCGAGTGGTTGCTTTGAGACCCGGCATGCCGAATGAGGCGAAGTCATAGCTGTAAAGCGCCTGCCAAGAGCGTTCTTTGGGGTTGAGGAACTCAGAACTAAGAAACCCCTCACTTACAACCAGCGGCTCAGTACCCGCCAGATAGGGCATCGCGGTATCACCATTAAGTTGCATGTATCCGGCACCGAAGCTTTGCGCGCCGTAGGTGTACGTGAACATGATCCCGGCATTCTTATTATCGACCTTACCTGCGCGGCCCTGGCCGCTTTCATCAGTCTGGTAAAATCGAAAATCTGTTTTCAGCTTGCCCCCGCCAACTTGCCAAAAGTGCTCAAACCCGAGGTAGTTTTTCTGGTAGATATCTTCCAGCTCGGCATAGAAATACTTCAAGTTCAGCGCAGGGGTGATCTGGTAGTCGCCCCCCATGAAAATAAATTTGTCTGATTCGGCGGTGGGTATGAAGCGACGGTTCGGCGAAGCCACTGACATTTTCTGGTAGTCAGTTGAATCCCGATAGTTGATGCGATCCAGATACCCTGCATGCAGACTAAATTTATCAATGTCAGTGGAGCGGATATAGGCCCCTCGGAATGTCTGAGGAAGAAGCCTTGTTGGGCTGGCGAAAGCAATGGGGAGAAACGTTGAGATTGAGCCTACCTGCAGCTCGGTCTTCGACACCTTTGCTTTAGCGGTAAGGCCTAACTCTGAATATTCATCAGGCGCTCTGCGGGTGACCGCATCTCGAGGTAAAAGCCCGGTACCAGAACGATCAGGCGACGAGTCCAGTTTGATGCCCATCATTCCAACTGCATCAAGCCCGAAGCCAACGACGCCAGGCGTGAACCCAGAGGTAAATCTCATTATCCCCCCCTGCGCCCATTCCCGAGCGGCGCTCTGTGGGGTTGTTCCTTTGTAATCTCGATCAAAATAGTAGTTACGCAGCGTAACTGTGGCTTTGCTATCTTCAAAAAATCCCTGTGCGCTGGCAATGCCGCAAATCGAAAATGCGATGGGTAATGATGTCCACCCAAGAACGTTTTTATAATTGTTCATCTGACGCCCTATCTTGTTTTTATATTATTTATCGTTTCAGAATTTTGGCACCCATACTGATTTCAACCATAAGGCTACGCCTCCAATGGAATGTGCTTCCCCCTCCAATGCAGTAAAGGGCCTTTGTCGAAGACACGACTTCTGAGAACCCGACCAATGAAGATTGTGTGATCCCCGCCGACGACCATTTCTTCTACCTCACACTCCAGCCACGCCAGACAGTTGTCTATGAGCGGTAAACCGTGTAGGCCAGATGTGGATGAGACAGTCGCAAAACGATCTATTGGCTTGCAGAAATTTCTCGAAACATCCTCTTGATCAGAGGCGAGAATATTTATCGCGAAATACTTCGACCTCTGAAACTTCTGGAATGAAAAGGACTCGGTCGTAATGCTCCATTGAATCAGCGGAGGATTAAGAGAAAGAGAGCAAAAAGAACTAGCGGTCATTCCATATGGTCGCCCCTGCTCATCAAGAACCGAAACTACAGTTATTCCCGTGACAAATTGACCCACAGCGCCTCGGAATTCACTTGTACTAACTCCAGGCGCCACTCCGATATTGAGCTGCGTCATATCCGACCTCGTATAATAAAGTCTTGGATTTTAAGTAAGTAGCTAGCTGCGGACACTTTTGCGCCCGCTTACAGTGTCATCACAGGCACGAGGCCGGTTCTGGATTGCCTGCCAACTGCAACGCTTGGTTCACCAGGCGAATAGGATTCGGATCCTTGGAGCTCAGGTAGTTCATGGCAAGGTTTCGTACAGGGTCGCCAGCGTAATAACGCTCGTACTGCACAAGCCTCTGACCGAACGCCTCCCCTGCGAGATCCCAGGCCAACTTAAATAGCTTCACGCGCTCCAGGGACGGCATGCCATCAGCGCCTTGGTAGTAAGCATGCAGATCATCTGCAATTTCCGGCGCCTGGAAGTCCGCAGCGCTCGGCATCAGCATGAAGCCACCTGCACCGATCGTTTGCAGCACCTCAATCACCCGCGGATAGGCAGTAGGCAGCATGGTTCGAATGGCCTGTAGTGGTGCGAGATTAGGCTGGAGTGTTCCACGAGACGTCCGCTGGGCCTCAACCTCTGCACGCACCAACGCACTCTTGACCTGCTCAATATAACCAAGGCATTCGCCCAACATTTGTTGAACGTGAAGGAATTGGTCAGCTTTGATGGAGCGCGCTACGGCCATCGCAAGCCCGACGGAAAACTGCATCTTAACCAATGCACGGGTATTGGTTTGATGTGCCGTGTGATTACGCACGCCGGTAGTGGCGTAGAGACGGTTAGAGAGCTCAACATTTCGGTAGCAGAAAACACGCCCCCAAGGCACAAACACATTGTTGAATACCAGCAGAGAATCGTTTTCTTCAAAGCGCGTTGAAAGCGGGTGATCGAAGCTCGTGCGCCCTTCAACATAGTAAGGGTCGCGACAGATTTGTCGAAGGCCTTCAATGTGGGTCGGCACCGCAAATACCAACGCATGATCTTCGTCACCGGCTTTAAAGGATGGCAGGTTGTACATAACCATTTCGTCTGACACCGGCCCCAGCGTGGCAATCATCCGGGCTCCGCTTACGTAGATGCCTTCAGCACTTTCGCGTACAACCCGAAGGTGCATGTTGCCCATTTGCGAAGACTGCTTAGAACGATCATTTTGCGGCGTAATCAGTGCATGACTTAAGAACAGATCATTGTCACGGATATATTCGTAGTAACGCTCGACGTTGTCAGCGTACTGCTGCCCACCCTCAGCGAACGTATCGCGGGCCTCCCAGAAAGCCAAGAGAGTAACGTTCATGAAATCAGGAGAGCGGCCCATTAACCCAAAATTGGTTTCAGCCCACACCCTGTATGCTTCGCGACGCTTAGTCAGATCATCTACACTTTGCGCAGGATGAAACGCCATGCCTGCACGTTGTCCGGTGGATGGGACAACATAAGTTACCTTGTCCTGAAGCTCGGGATTATGCTGCGTGTCGTAAAGCTCGGCTAATTGCTTGACTGCGCCGCTGAATGCAGGGTGGGTCGTAACATCACTAACTTGAACCCCATTTACCCACACGTCGCGACGATTTTCTTTAAGGCCAGCTATGAACTCTTTACCTGAACGAATACCCATTGGACTTTCCTTATTTTTATTAAGGCGAACGAAACTCTGCCAAAAAAAATCCTGCTTTTGTGTATACACATCATATATAAACATTGGCGCGCAATTAACTTGACGTGCGGGGATTTCTTGGGGGAAGTGGGATTTGAATAAGCAAGCTTAAGTAAGCCTCGCGCTCGAAGGTGGGCTGCGATCGAGCCGTAGCTTGGGCAGCTATATGGGGCAGTCGCAAGGCATTGCTCATACCTGAATACTCCGCGTGGCAGTTCATCTGCTTTTATATTTCTTATTTGGCATGCTAGCATGCAAGCTGATGTTGTCAACCGATTTGCGCTCAGTTACTCGACCGTTGCTCGCCACGAAAGCCGTCATGGATCTGCGTCCCTTGTAGATCAAGACTTTGCGCACTAAAGTGGACGAATGAGCATTCCCCCCTCGATTGCACCTCACCTACCGAAGACCTATGCACACGCCAAACAAAAAAGTCGCGATCTATCAAGAAATTTTGCAGCGCTTGCTCACCCGCCGTTATCGCTTTGGTGAAAAAATTTTCGTGAAGGAAATTGGTGAATCGACGGGAGTCAGTCGGCAGCCCATAATGACGGCATTGAACAGCCTGCAAGAGCGGGGATTTGTTCAAATCATTGCGCAGGTTGGCTGCCAGGTGGTGCAACCAAGCCCGGACGAGGTTGCTGATTTCTATCGAATGTTCGCCAATACCGAAGGCCTGATCGCAAGCCTTGCAGCAGAGCGCGGAACGCCTATGGAGGTCGCAAGGCTTCAAGAGTTAAATGAACAGATCGCACGGATCAACCCAGCCCACAGTGATGCCTCGGAGAGCTATAGAAACCTGAACGTTGACTTCCACCGGCTTCTCCATGCGATGGCACGGTCACCTATCGTGTCGACACGGCAGATGGCCAATTTCGAACTGTCAGACTTTTTCATCGTTCAAAGTTGTGGCTTTCAGGCGCACCTGCCTGACGTAACCGGCGAACATGACGAGATAATCGCAGCGCTGAGCACCCGCAACGACAAACAGTGTAAAAAGGCGGCGATGGCGCACATTGACAGCGTATCAAGGCATGTTATCGAGGCAATGCAGCGCCTGCACAGCGAGGAGATGGCTGCCACGGTTTGAGCCGTAGCAGCCACGTGCTTATAGTGGAAACGCAGCTTCAAGCCAGACTGAGTCACCCTGAGGACCATTTTTCACATTGGTCTCATGCAGCCATTTGAGCACCACACCGGTGTTCTGGTTGAATGAGTAAAACAGCTGAGGGCCCACACCCACCTTTCTCAGCCGATTGCCCCCAGGTAAGTTGTCGCCGCTGACATTGTCATCCGACATCTGCTTGGTGTAGTACCCAGCCAAACCAAACTGAAGTTTTGGCATAGAGGGAAAGCGGTACCCCAATAAGTAGTCGACATTAAACACGTTGCCGGAGCGGTAGTCTGTATCCTTGTTTCGCTCATTGAATGAATAAGTGGGCGCCAGAGAAACTTCCCAGTCCGGATGTGGGAACCAAGTCAGCGCAAACTCTGAAATATAAGTTGTATAATTTGGCGTAGTGTTGGCCAAATCATTCTTATCATAGCCTCCCAAGGGTTTAAAGACACTGACGCCGGCGAGCAGATGAAAATTAGGGGCCGGAGAGTAAAGCACGTTCAAAGGACTGATATAGGTCTGCCGCATCCCCGTTTTAGAATCGGACGCTCCTCCGGCCTTTATATTTACGTGCCCCCCAGTCCCAATAATTCCGCTTGTGAATCGAACACCTGATTCAGTTTGATAATCCCAGGTATGAACGAGACGTATCGCCTGAATATAATTTTCCAAATTGAACCCTGGAACGCTGGAGCGCCCGGAGTTATCTTTGTAATTTCCAGCATGATAATAAACAGTATAACTATAGAACTCGGTTTCTCCTGGGCTCGGCATCAAAGCGGGTACAACGGTTTGCACACCCAACGGCCAGGTTGTATCACCCCGTTCCGTTGCCATGGCTAAATTCGCTGCGCAGGTAGCAGCCACAGATACGCACAAAAATGCATACGCTTTCATAATCAATCTCACTTTTTTGTTATTGGATGTGGATTGTTCGGATTTCTAAACAGGAGTATTTATTGCTTATTGGTACCTACCAAGACAAACGCTAACGTAGCAGGAACATCACCTTGGTTTCTCCAGGCGTGAATATTCCCTTGTTGAATGATGACGTTATGCTTTTCTAGCTTCACTATGACGCCATCGTCGAGCTCAAGCCAAATGGTACCTTCAAGCACAACGCCATAATCAACTGTCGGGGTCGAGTGCATTCCTGGTCGTTCGGGATCAAAATGATCCACCATCCCTGTCAGATGCTTTTGTTGCTCGGCAAAAGCAGCCTGATGACTGAAATCCGGATGAGCAAAAATCGAGTCCGGAGGAAAGGTGACGATTTCAAGTCTCGTTTCCCCAGGCCCAGGAACAAACGAACTGCTCACCGAGATTGTTTCATCTCTACCACTAGAGGGTTGCTCTGATGTTGTCGTACCCCAAACCAAGGCGGTAGAAAAACCAGGTACATGTTCGTAGTCGTGAGAACGTGGTACCAGTCCATCATTCAGAACAACCGAACGGCCATCGACCGTTCCTACCACTAAACGCCTAATTGTCATAGATCACCTCTGAAATAAGACTGGCGCAGCTCGATGCCGCGCCAGTTCGATTAATGGCCTGGCGTTACAACAACGTTCGTGAAACCACCTTTACGGTTTTCCAAGGCGTCCAGAGCGTCATTCACTTCAGATAGCGGGAAAACCTCTTGATCAAATTTTGTCAAATCGAGCGTACCGGCAGCCGCCATCTCCGCCATGTCCTGACCTTCTGCAACCGTGAACCATAGCGAACCGATGATGCTGATCTGGTAGCACATCAGCTGGAACATTGGCACGGGCAAGTCTTCAGACATGCCCCCAATGTCGACCATACGCCCTCCCCTACGAAGCGATTTGATCCCGTCGACGGTGATTCGATGGGGAGCTCCGGGGCCGACTGCATCGATGAAAACGTCGGCGCCCAGGCCTTGGGTATGCTCGCGAACCCATTCATCAACAGGCCGTTCTCCGAGAGAAAGTACGTGCACGCGAGACGGATCCAACTGGCGGACTCTTTCGAGCAGTTCGCGGTTACGGGCCATGCCGAGCACTTTCGTTGCTCCCATAGCGAGCGCGAGCATCACAGCTCCAACCCCCAACGTTCCCGAAGCGCCATTGATCAATACTGTCTGCCCAGAACCTACATTCGCTTTGCGCAATGCAGAGTAGGCAGTGCCGAGATAACCGAAACGACAGCCTTGTTCGAAACTGATGGATTCCGGGAGCTTCACGAGCCCGTTGACAGGCGCCGTCATGAACTCGCAGAAGCCACCATAAGGGTAATCTTCAAACACTCGTTGCGAGCCAGCACCGAAGCCAAAATATCCTTGGAAGGTGAATGCGGTGCAGTTGAGGTGCTGACCTCGCAAGCACGCGTGGCAAGACCCGCAGCTTCTGCCTGGGTTGACGTATACACGATCGCCCGGCTTAACCGAATGCACTTGGCTACCTACTGCCTTGACTACCCCGGAGGCATCTAAGCCATAGATGGCTGGCAATTTAGGCAGGGGAAGATAGGGGAACCACTCAGGATAACGCTCGATAACGTTACGCAGGTTAGGGACAACGTTGCAGGCTTTAACGTGCACCAACACGTCCGTTGGCCCAATGGCAGGAATGTCGATTTCGTCGATCACAAAGGTCGGGCCGACATTGTGAAGTCGAGCTGCTTGCATTTTGCCCATGATTTTATCCTTATTAGGTGAGCACACACATGTACTCCTGCTAGCCACAGAAGGAGCTGTAGGTTGGTACGGAACTGATAAGAGTCGTTCGGAGACAAGCCCAGAGCACTAGGGCTGTTGATCTGGGGGGCGCATTCGCGCCTTGGGGATGGTTACTGCACAAGCCAATGGAACGTGGGTATACGTTTTCATTAGGGGCATCTTCAATTTGTTGTTATGCCCAAATACTGCACCTTTGAATGCTAGCATGCAAGATCAATTTGAGACTTTTCTCACCCCGTTCGTATGCGTGATTAGATCCGAGCCGCGGGCATACGACCTGCGGCTCATAATGATGAGTCACTGCCAAATGCGCAGGATGTGCTGTAGGGATCTTAGTTGTCAGCTAGTCTCCAGCAATCCATTTTAAGACGCGTTCACGGGCTACCATTTATGCGTGAGTGAGGTACCAGCGCCAGTCCTGTTCCCCGACTTCCGCATTGAATGCACGGAACTCGCGCCACTTGATCGCCAGGAATACCTTGAGGAATTCAGCGCCCAGCGCCTCGCGTGCCCAGGTTGAACGTTCCAGTGCCTGCAACGCTGTCAGCCAGTCTGTGGGTAGAAAATCGGTCGCCTGTTCATAGCCATTGCCCACAATCGCCGCGCCCGGATCGCTTTCATGAGTGATGCCGTAGTGAATTCCCGCAAGTACTGCGGCGGCGGCGAGATAGGGGTTGGCATCGGCACCGCAAATCCGGTGCTCGATGTGCCGACTTATCGCGGGGCCGCCGGGCACGCGGAACGACACCGTACGGTTGTTGACGCCCCAGCTTTTGGCCAGCGGCGCGTAACTGCCGGTCTGGAAGCGGCGATATGAGTTGGCATGGGGGCAAAATATCGCCAGCGAGTCAAACAGGGTTGCCATCATCCCGCCGATGGAGTGACGCAACAGCGGCGTGCCTTGCGGGTCTTCGCTCGCATACAGGTTGTTGCCCTGCACGTCCGCCAGGCTGACGTGCAGATGCAGACCGCTGCCGGCCTGATCGCTGAATGGCTTGGCCATGAAGCACGCTTGTAGCCCGTGTTTGTTGGCAACACCTTTTACCAGGCGTTTGTAACGTACGCCTTCATCGATGGCCTGGAGTGCGTCGAAACGATGCTCCAGCGTCAACTCGAGCTGGCCCGGCGCGTACTCGGAGATCGCCGTGCGTACCGGCAGCCCTTGCAGCGCGCAGGCAGCATAGAGGTCATCAAGAAACGGTTGAACCTGCTCCAGTTCGTGGACGCCGTAAACCTGCGGGGCAACAGGGCGTACGCCATTGGTTTGCGTCGCAGGCTGCGGGCGACCATTGACGTCGCGCTTCTGGTCCAGCAGGTAAAACTCCAACTCAACGGCCATGACCGGATGGAATCCATCAGCTTTGAGCCGCTCGATGGTGTTCACCAGTACATGGCGCGGGTCGGCGGGCGCGGCTGGAAGCCCCTGGGTCGGGTGCATGCTCACTTGCACTTGACCGGTGGGTTGGGTGCGCCAGGGTTGCAGGGTAAGGCTCCCCGGCAAGGGATAGGTCCAGCAATCAGCGTCAGCGACATCCCAGACCAGGCCAGTCTCGTCCACGTCCTCCCCCTGAACGGTCAGGGCGAGAATGGAACTGGGCAGCGGCCGACCATTTTCGTAGATCGCCAGTAGCTCGTCGCGATGCAACAGTTTGCCCCGCGGAACACCATTCGCGTCGATCAGGAACAACTCGATGCTCAGGACTTCAGGGTGGGCGGCCAGATAATCCACGGCCTCTCTTTTATCAGCAAATTGCATGTCAAACCTCTTAGCGCTCATTCAAGCGACTGGGCAGTATTTAAGAACAATGGCATTTTCTGACGTGCAGTTATGAAGCGATAACCCGCGCGCCAGGTATGGCAAGCAGCGTGGTCAACGCGTTATCCAACTCACCGATCAGCCTGTCGACATCCGCATGGCTTGTTTGCGGACAGCACAAGGTCATGTTGTGAAAAGGCGTGATCAGGATGCCGCGATTGATCAAGTACAGGTGCAGCGCCATTTGAAGGCTGTCATGAAAAGCCGCCTCGGCTTGCGCACCGGTTCTGGGCGAGGTAGCACAGAATTGAAACTCACAGCGAGCCCCCAACTCTGTGACGGACCAATTCAACTGGTGCTGCTTGAACAAGTACCGAAGTCCCTGAGCCAATCCCGAGGCAAGAGGCAACATATGTTGGTAGGCGGACTCTGTCATGACCTCTTCGAGGCTGACGCGCATGCAACGCATCGCCAGCGAGTTGGCCGACAGCGTGGTTCCCATACCGCTGTGGCCATGCCCGTGACTCTCTTCACTGACCGTTTTCTGCACATCGAGCATGGCCAGGGCAACCTGCTCGGTTACGCCAAACACCGCGCAAGGTATGCCTCCCGCGATGGGTTTACCCACCACGAAAAAGTCGGGTTTCAAATCCCATTGGCGGGTGCATCCACCCAGGCCTGTGGAAATAGTGTGGGTCTCATCAATGACCAACAGGCTGCCGTATTTGAGGGTCAACTCTCGGCACTTCTGCATGAAACCCGGATCGGGCAGGACCATGCCTATGTTCGTCATCGCCGGCTCGCACATCAGCGCGCACACATCGCCCTGGGCTAAAGCAGCTTCCAGTGCGTCCACATCGTTGAAGGGGATGGATCGACTGTATTGAGTCAAGTCGTAGGCCTGGCCCACAAGACCTGCACGGGGCACTGTTTTACCGTCGCGGCAGCGCACCATGACGTCATCCACGGTACCGTGATAGCAGCCGTCGAACACCAGCAAGACGTTGCGTTTGGTAATCGCGCGCGCCCAGCGCAACACATAACGATTGGCGTCCGTCGCAGTGGCGGTCACCTGCCAGTAAGGCAGCCCGAATCGCTCAGCCAGCAACTCGCCGCAGACCACCGCGTCTTCGCCAGGCAGCATCGTGGTCAAGCCATTATTGGCCTGCTCGGCTATTGCGCGAGCAACAGGATCAGGTGAATGACCAAACATCGTGCCGGTGTCGCCCAGGCAAAAATCTATGTACTCATGACCGTCAACATCGGTGAAGCGCGCCCCTTTGGCACGCTGGACGAAGAGTGGCGAAGGCATCGACCAATCGCTCATCCAGTGCATGGGCACACCGTTGAACAGATTCGCCTTGGCGCGTTTGGCAAGCCCTATTGACGTTGGGTTGTTTTCTATAAAACGAGCACGCTCGGAGGCGGTAAAAGCAGCAATCGCTGATTCACTAATTCCACTTTTCGACATGATCAACACCCTATGTTAATTACAAAAAATCAGTTAAAAATCCGTGCCGCTCAGAGAGGAACTGTCCAACACTGCGTTCATGCTTGTCGGCGCATGACGGTGCATTAATACGGCTCGGCGAACTTACTCATTCTTCGAAAACATCGCGCTTTTACAGCGCGCAGTGATAGCCCCGTTCTTGACGTCAGGCGTGAGGGGATTTGTTCTCGACCAGACAATTCCCGCCATCCACCACCAGGACTTCACCGGTGATGTAACTGGCGTCAGGCGACGCCAGAAATGCAACCGCCGCCGCCACTTCGCGGGGGTTGCCCGAGCGCCCAATCGGGGTAAAACGCCCCGCCTCTGTTTCGGCTGGAGTGGTGGAGCCGGTGGTGATCCATCCCGGAGCCACGCTGTTTACGGTAATTCCCTGTTTGGCGACTTCAAGTGCGAGCCCCATGTTCATACCCACCATCGCGGCCTTGGCGGCGCTATAAGCGGCTTCACCAGGATTGCCGCACCGGGTGCCCGTGGTGGAACTGATATTGACAATGCGCCCATAACCTCTCGCCTTCATGCCAGGCAAAACAGCGCGGGTCAGAAGAAAAGCTGTAGTTAAATTTCTGGCCAGTGAAAGATTCCACTCATGCAGTTCCATTGTTGCCAATTCCGAGAAAACCTCAGGGCTTCCTTGCATGGCCATACCGGCATTATTCACCAGAATATCGACCCGCCCCCAGACTGACTCTGCCCATAGGCCGAATTCACGCACCTGACTTTCATCAGTGAGGTCAGCGGGTCGGCCTTCAACGTCGAACCCTTCAGCGCGCAGCTCTTTGACCCGATCCAGAATACGAGCGCTGCTCGCAGTGATGATCAACTTCACTCCGGATGCACCTAGCCTGCGAGCGATGGCCATTCCGATCCCGGCTTCACTTCCGGCACCGCTGACCAGTGCAACATGCCCTCTAAATTGCGTATCCAACATGGTGTGCCCACGTATTTAATTTGAAAGAGAGTAGAAACTAGGCGAATAAATCTGATACATAAAGACAATCATCATCAGAAAATTTGACAACACCTATGGCGTTTACCAGTGAGTCACTTAAAATTTTCCTCTCGGTCATCGACAGCGGATCCTTTTCGGCGGCGGCGCGAAAATTAGGCCGGGTCCCCTCCGCCATCAACATGGCGGTGTCGCAGCTTGAAGCCGAGCTGGATTTGTTGCTTTTTGACCGATCAACCCGCAAAGCCATTCCTACGCCAGCCGCCAAGGCACTCGAGCCCCAGGCACGACAGGTCGCCAGCCAGCTGAACCTGCTGGACGCCCATGCGCTGCAGCTTCATCAGGGGTTGGAAGAGCGCTTGGTCCTTGCGATGGCGCCAGAGTTGCAAACAGGCATCTGGAATCGTCCGCTGTCCACTATCGCCAGGGAGTTTCCCACGCTGGAAATCGAGATTCGCTCCGCATCCCATCCAGAAGCGATGCGCATGCTCCATGAAGGGCGTGTGCAATTGGCACTTGGGTTCGAACGACCAGGGCTTGACGAGCGCGAGACATTTCTTGAGGCGGGGAGCCAATTGTTAATCGCGGTTGCTGCTCCGGATCACCCTGCGGCCGCCGGCAAAAAAAGCCCCTTGAATGAGGAGCAACTGGTCAATGTTCGGCAGATCATCGTCGCGACCGGAGGACCTGCAGACTCTGACCCACGTGTTGTGCTGTCGCGGCGGATTTGGCACAGCGACAATTATCTGGCCACGCTGGACCTGGTACAGCAAGGATTGGGTTGGGCATATCTTCCAAAATCGCTGGTATACCCTCTCATCACGTCAGGTTCATTGACGGAGGTGGTGTTTGACTACATGCCGAGTCAGATGCGGCTATGGGTCGATATCATCTGGGTAAAAAACCGGCCCCTGGGACTGGGCGCGCTTCGTTACCTGAGCCTGATACGCGAAATTGCGGAAGGCGAGCCTCGTCGTGTTTGATGAGTAAAAGTGCACATTGAAGCTGGCGGCGGGGTCCAGATGCGGCCCGACGGTTGGCTCACAAGAGCGACTTTCGCCATCCATCACGCAGCCATCGCCAAGTGCGATGGCCTCCTCACTAATGCCTTCTAGATGCCTGTGCTACCCCGCCCATCAAAGCGCAGCCTGGAGACGACGGTTATCGGCCACTGTCATAGCGCCCCCTTGGGTATCGCTCCCATCGACATCAATGGGCCACTGTCAGTTTCCAGCGGAGACGCCGCAATCAATCGCCATGTCCGCGCCAGTGATGGATCGCGCACCGGGTTGGGACAGGAAAAACGCCAGCTCGGCAACCTCTTCCGGCTGGATAAATCGGGCTCGGGCACCTTGGGGGTACTTGTCCAACAGATCCTGATAGTAGGCCTGAGGGTCTCCCTGCCCATATTGAGTGGCTTGAAATTTGAGCATTGGGGTTTCGATATCACCTGGGGAAATAGCGTTGCAGCGCACGCCAAAGGGTGCCAGGTCCAATGCCAGGGTTTTTGTCAGCAGGGTCACGCCGCCCTTGCTTGCGCAATAAGCTGCGGCATTTCGATTGCCTTGCCGGCCGGCATCGCTTGAAATATTCAGGATCGAACCCTCTGATAATTTCAGTTGGGGAATAGCGGCTGAACACATGAAGAACGTAGCCTTCAGGTTTACGTCCAGAACAAGGTCGAAATCCTCTTCGGTAAAATCTTCAACCGGACCTTCGCGCCATACTCCCGCAGCGTTGATCAATACATCCAGTCGGCCCATCGCCATAACGGCTGCATTAACGGCTGCAGCACACACAGCGGGTTGGCGGATATCACCGCAAAAAATGCCTGATACCTGATATTCAACCTGTAAGTCTGCGAGCTTTTTCGCATCCAGATCTGTCGCGAAAACCTTGAAGTCTTCATTTAAAAAACGCTCAACCAGCGCGCGACCAACACCACCGGCTGCGCCAGTGATCAGTACAGTTCGAGGGGCCATGGAACCTCCTGCCAAGATAGAGTTTAAGAACGTATAGGGTTCATCCAGACTCAAAGAGTCTTGTTTTCGACCAAGCAATTTCCACCCCCGGGCTCCCCTGCATGGACATGCCGACGTTGTGGAGGTGGAATTTAGGCGCTTTTATCTGATTGAAAAAAGACGACTGATATCAGAGAAATTGACAATGCCATGGTATTTACCAGCGAGGTAATAAAGGTCCTCCTCTCGGTCATGGACGCTGGCTCTTTAGGACCCGTTGCACGAGCAAGGATGTCGAGAATCAGATAGCAGATGGAACAGAGGCCTGAGTTGTGAGGTTCAATCCTTGCTCCAACGAGCACCAACCCGCCGCAGCGAAGATCGAACAACTCATCAACCCCATCGTTACTATCCGTCTGGCTCAGCGCTTGTGTAGCCGCTCACCAGACCGCGATATGCGAATCCGCCCGTGGCTCAGTGCCCCCGCACAATACGCCGGTGACCGGGTCACGCAGGATGATCTGCCCACGCCCGTAGTCGGTCA
The DNA here is from genome assembly GCF_900005715.1 of Pseudomonas sp. 34 E 7. Taxonomy (NCBI): domain Bacteria; kingdom Pseudomonadati; phylum Pseudomonadota; class Gammaproteobacteria; order Pseudomonadales; family Pseudomonadaceae; genus Pseudomonas; species Pseudomonas sp. 34 E 7. The sequence goes on along the minus strand of NZ_CVTX01000093.1, from coordinate 8,501 downwards.
GGTCGCTGTCGGTCTGCACCTTGTGCCCGCGCCGTGCCAGCGCATTGACCAGGTCGCGGGACGCGCCATGTTCGATGCCGACCTTCATGTCGCCCAGCCATTGCCAGCGTGGCGCGTCCAATGCCGCCTGGGGGTTGAGGCCGAAGTCCACCAGGTTCATCACCATCTGCACATGGCCCTGGGGCTGCATGTAGCCGCCCATCACGCCGAACGGGCCAAGGGCCTCGCCGTCCTTGCTGAGAAAACCCGGGATGATGGTGTGGAAGGTTTTCTTGCCCGGTGCCAGGCAATTGGCATGGGACTCATCGAGGCTGAATTCCTGCCCGCGGTTCTGCAAGGCGATGCCGCTGTCGGGCAGCACCACGCCGGAGCCGAAGCCGTGGTAGTTGCTCTGGATGAACGAAACCATATTGCCTTCGGCGTCGGCGGTCGCCAGGTACACCGTGCCGCTGGCATGGGGGGTGCCGGGTTTGGGCGGCTGCGCCTGCTCGCCGATCTCGCCACGGCGACGGGTGCTGTAGTCGTCACTCAGCAAGTCGGCCACCGCCACGCGCATGTGCGCTGGGTCGGTGATGTAATGCAGGCCGTCGCTGTAGGCCAGCTTCATGGCTTCCAGCTGGCGATGCCAGGTTTGCTGGCTGTCGCGGTGATCGAAGTTGAAGCCTTCGAGGATCTTCAGCGCCATCAGTGCAACCAGGCCCTGGCCGCTCGGCGGGATTTCCCAAACATCCACGCCCCGGTAATTGATCTGGATCGGCTCCACCCACTGCGCGCGGTAATCCTTGAGGTCGCTGGCGCGCAGGTAACCACCGCTGGCGCGCGAATGCGCATCCAGGCGCTCGGCCAGCGCGCCGCGATACAGGCTTTCGCAGCCGGTGGCGGCGAGTTCTTCCAGGGTACGGGCCTGGGCCGGGTTGCGGAAAATTTCGCCTGCCCGGGGCGCGCGCCCGTCGATCAGGAAGGTGTCGAACCAGGCTTGCAGCACGTCATCGCGGTGCGGGCTGAATTCGTTCAAGGAGATCTGCCATTGATGGGCAACCACCGGCGACAACGGGAAACCGTCGCGCGCCAGGCTGATGGCCGGCTGCAGCAAATCGGCAAACGGCAATTTACCGAAGCGTTTGGACAACTCGGCCCACGCCGACGGGCAACCGGGCACCGTCACCGAGGTCCAGCCGTACAACGGCATCTGTTGATGCCCCGCCGCCTTGACCGCCTCGATACTCAAGGCGGCCGGCGCATGGCCGTTGCCGTTCAGGCCATGCAACTGCCCCTTGCACCACACCAGCGCAAAGGCATCGCCACCCAGTCCACAACCGGTGGGCTCTACAACGGTCAGCGCAGCGGCGGTGGCGATGGCGGCATCAATGGCGTTACCGCCCTTCTGCATGATTTCGATGCCGGCCTGAGATGCCAGCGGTTGCGAGGCGGCGACCATGCCTCGACGCGCGAACACGCTCTGGCGTTGCGAGGAATAGGGGTATTCGTGAGCGGAAAATTTCAACATGGCAAAGGCTCTTCAAAAAAAGGTCATAACACGCGACTGAGAAACGCCCGGGTCCGCGGATGGCTGGGGTGGCTGAAAATCTGCTCCGGCGGCCCTTGCTCGATCAATTCGCCCTGATCGAGTACCACCACGCGGTCGGCCACTTCACGGGCAAAGCCCATTTCGTGGGTGACCACCACCATGGTCATGCCCTCCTCGGCCAGCTCCTTCATCACCTGCAGCACTTCGCCGACGGTTTCCGGGTCGAGGGCACTGGTGGGTTCGTCGAACAGCATCGCCTGGGGTTTCATCGCCAGCGCACGGGCAATCGCCACTCGTTGCTGCTGACCACCGGAGAGCATCGACGGATAGTGGCTGGCCTTGTCCGCCAGGCCGACCCGCGCCAGCAAGCCCCGGGCCTGTTCCAGCGCCTGGGCACGCGGTACGCCGAGCACCTGGATCGGTGCTTCGATGATGTTTTCCAATGCAGTCATGTGCGGGAACAGGTTGAAGCGCTGGAACACCATGCCGATGTCGCGGCGCTGACGGGCGATGTTGCGCTCCGAATCACGCACCAGGCTGCCATCGGCGCGTTCGCGATAGCCCATGGCGCGGCCGTTGACGCGAATGCGTCCGCCCTGGATGTCTTCCAGCAGGTTGATGCAGCGGATAAAGGTGGTCTTGCCCGAGCCGGACGCGCCGATCAGCACCACCACTTCACCGCGCCGCACTTGCAGGGAGATGCCCTTGAGGATCTGCAACTCGCCGAACGACTTCTGGATATCCTGTGCGTCAATGATCAGCTCTTCACTTTGGTGCGCCATGGTTAACGTCCCCTCAGCAGTTTCAGGGTGCTGCGACCGAACATGCGGCTGGCGGCAGGAGGTGGCGCCGAAGGTCGATCGGACTGGCCGAAACGGTTTTCGAGCCAGCGTTGGAAAAAGCCCCACAGCGTGGTCAAGGTCAGGAAGTAAATCGCGACGACCAGGTACAACTCGAATACGCGAAACGTCGCCGAGGTCACCATCTGCGTGCTGAGCAACAATTCCTGCACGCCGATCACACTCACCAGGGTGGTGTTCTTGAGCATCACATTGAACTCATTGCCCAGCGGCGGCACGATCACTCGAAACGCCTGGGGCAGCACGATGCGCCGCATCAGCTTGCCAAACCCCATGCCCAGGGAACGCCCGGCTTCGTACTGGCCCTTGTCCACCGCGCCGATGCCGGCGCGGATGATTTCGGCCATGTACGCGCCTTCATTCAGGCCCAGGGCGATGATCGCCGCCTGGATATTGCCGGGGATGATCAGCCCGAACAGCTCGATGTCCTCGAAGCGGAAGATCCCGCCCGCTGCCAGTGCGGTGTACAAAAACACGATCTGCACCAGCAACGGCGTGCCGCGCATCAGCCACACGTAAAGGCGTACCGGCAAGTGCAGCAGCGGGTTCTTCGACAGGCGCAACAGCGCCGCCGCCAGGCCCAGCGCACAGCCGAGCAGCATCGCCAGCACGCTGATCAGGCACGTCAGCCACAGCCCGGTGAGGTAGACCCCACTGGGTTGCAGCAGGTATTGCCAGAACACATCCCAATTGAAATTCATCGTGGTAGAACCTCAGTCCAGTGTGTCGCTGCTGACATGCCATTTGTTGAGCAATTGCACATAGCTGCCATCGCTGCGCATGTCGCTGATGATCTGCTGCACGGCGGCGGTCAGTTGCGGGTCGTCTTTGCGCATGCCCAGGCCGGTGAGGATGCGGCTGAATGCAGGCACCCCTTCCTGGAACAGCTCCGGGGCCATCGCCGCGTAGTAACCGGCGGTTTCCACGGTGGTGCCGTAGGCGTCGACCTGGCTGATGCGCAGCGCCTGGAACGCATCGGTGTCGGTGTTGTAGACCACCAGTTTCATCGGTGGCTTGCCGGCCTTGGCGAGGCTTTCGTTCTGGGTGTCGAGCAGGGTCTTGATGGTAGAGCCGTTGAGCACCGCCACCTTGTGCGTGGACAGGTCATCCAGGGTCTTGATGCCTTTGGGGTTGCCCTTGGGCACCACCACCGCCTGGCTGGAATACATGTAGTTGACGATGTCGATCACCTGGCGGCGCTCGGGTTTGTCGAACAACTGGTCGACGATCATGTCGCACTGCTGGGCAAGCAGCGCCGGTAGCAAGCCGGAGAACGGAATCACCCGCCACTGCACCTGCTTGTCGCCCAGCCGTTTGGCGATCTCAAGCCCCAGGTCAACCGTGAGCCCGCGCGGTTTCTGGGCTTCGTCGAAAGAGACCAGGGGCGGTGAATCCATCCCCGAGCAGTAGGTGAGTTTATTGATCTTTTGCAGACGCTCCGGCACTTGGGGCGTGGCAACCGCCCATTGTGTGCAGAGACCCAGGGTTACAGCCACCAGCAAGGCGCGGCGTTGTTTATGCATGACCAGACACTCCACTTCGTTAGATAAAGGGGGCAGGACTAAAGTCAAAACACGGACGGGTCAGGACCCCGTCTCTCTTATTTTCTCGATTGCAGAAATTGAATCAGCAGCGGCACGGTGCTTTCGATGTGTTCGCGTACCACAGCTTCGGCACCGGCGGCGTCACCGGCGCGAATCGCGTCGAGGATCACCGCGTGTTCCTGGCGCGCGCTGAGGGGTTTTTCGCTGTGCTGCAGCCACAAGCGCATGGGCGCTTCCACCAGCGAATACAACGCCGAAATCTGCTTCAGCAAGCGTGGCCGGCCGCTGAGCCCGCACAGGTATTCGTGAAAGGCACGGTGGCAACGGACCCACGCGGCGCTCTCGTCTCGGTAGTCATCCATCTCGTCCAGCAGGCGCTCCAGAGCCGCCATCTGGCGCTCACCGATACGGCTGACCGCGACGCGAACTGCAAGGCCTTCAAGTGCGCTACGCATCTCGAACACCTCGTGCAGCTCCGCGATATCCAGGCCGCTGACAATGGCACCGCGATTGGGCCGCAGCGTCACCAGGCCCTGGGCATCCAGGCGGCGAAATGCCTCACGCACCGGCATGCGGCTCATGCCTATCTCGCTGGCGATATCCTCGGCGATCAGGCGATCGCCCTTGCGGAAACGACCGCCGCAGATGGCGTCGAGGAGGAAGTTGTAGGCCTCCTCCTCTGCAGTGAGGGGCTGGCGGTCAACGTAAGCGGGGGCAAATTGCATTGGCAGCCTCTTTGTATTTTTGTATCCAATTATCCACGAATATAAAAAGCATAACGCGTGCCAACACCTCCCACAGAGCATTACTCGTTGATTTAAATGAAGTCTTTCGTCTGGGTGGGGAAAATTGCGCAAAGCGGGTAAAGAGATTTGCTACCAAATGACGCAGTGACTTTCAATTTTTGCGCAAAAAAGTAGCGGATGTCCGGTGAAGGGCCCGGTGACGCCCGATGATCTACACAGAGTATTTTTGGCAGGCCTTTTTGCCATGAGCGCACCAGGCGCCTCCCAATCAATGGATCCAGTAAAATCGCACTGATCGATAATCGCCCAAAATAACCTTAAAACCACAGACTAATACATTGACTCACAACAACTCTGGAAATTTAATGGATCCATTAAACAAAAATAATTAATCAGCCAGAGAATTGCCATGTACCCCAAAAACACTTGGTACGTCGCCTGCACACCCGATGAAATCGCCCAAAAACCCTTGGGTCGGCAGATCTGCGGTGAAAAAATGGTGTTTTATCGAGGCCCGGAAGGCAGCGTCGTAGCCGTCGAGGACTTCTGCCCCCATCGCGGCGCACCGCTTTCACTGGGTTATGTCGAAAATGGCAACCTGGTGTGCGGCTATCACGGACTGGTCATGGGGGCCGACGGCAAGACCGTTGAAATGCCCGGGCAGCGGGTGCGTGGTTTTCCGTGCAACAAGACCTTTGCCGCAGTTGAACGCTACGGTTTTATCTGGGTATGGCCCGGCGATCAGACCCTTGCCGACCCGGCGCTGATTCATCACCTGGAGTGGGCAGTGAGTGACCAGTGGGCGTACGGCGGCGGGCTGTTTGATATCCAGTGCGATTACCGCCTGATGATCGACAACCTGATGGACCTGACCCACGAAACCTACGTCCACGCTTCCAGCATCGGCCAAAAGGAAATCGATGAAGCGCCTCCCGTCACCACGGTTGAAGGCGACCAAGTCATCACCGCCCGACACATGGAAAACATCATGGCTCCGCCGTTCTGGCGCATGGCCCTGCGCGGCAACAACCTCGCCGACGATGTGCCGGTGGACCGCTGGCAGATCTGTCGCTTCACCCCGCCCAGCCATGTGCTGATCGAGGTGGGCGTGGCCCACGCCGGCAAGGGCGGCTATCACGCAGCGCCCGGACACAAGGCGGCAAGCATCGTGGTCGACTTCATCACCCCGCAGACCGAGACGTCGATCTGGTATTTCTGGGGCATGGCGCGCAACTTCAACCCTCACGATGAGGCGCTGACCGCCAGCATTCGCGAAGGCCAGGGGAAGATTTTCAGCGAAGACCTGGAGATGCTTGAACGTCAGCAGCAGAACCTGCTGGCCCACCCGCAACGCAACCTGCTCAAGTTGAATATCGATGCCGGCGGCGTGCAGTCGCGCAAGATCCTGGAGCGACTGATTGCCCGGGAACGCACCCTCGAACCACAGCTGATCACGACCACCACCGCCTGAACGGCGCGACAACTCTGCGAGGACCGAACATGATCGATGTGGTGGTGGTATCCCGTAATAACGAAGCCCAAGACATTTGCAGCTATGAACTGGCCAGGGTCGATGGCCAGCCGCTGCCCGCCTTCAGTGCCGGCGCGCACATTGACGTGCATCTGCCGGACGGGCTGGTACGCCAGTATTCGCTGTGCAATCACCCCGAGGAGCGTCATCGCTATCTGATCGGCGTACTCAACGACCCGGCCTCTCGCGGCGGCTCGCGCAGCTTGCACGAGCAGGTACACGAGGGCGCCCACCTGACGATCAGCGAACCACGCAATCTCTTCCCCCTGGCCCATGAAGCACGACGCAGCCTGCTGTTCGCCGGCGGCATCGGCATCACCCCGATCCTGTGCATGGCCGAGCGCCTGGCCCATGCAGGTGCCGACTTCGACCTGCATTACTGTGCCCGCGCCAGTGAGCGTGCGGCGTTTGTACAGCGGCTCAAGGCGTCACCGTTTGCCGAGCGCGTGTTCCTGCATTTCGATGAGCAGCCCCACACGGCGCTCAAGACTGCCGAGGTGCTGGCTGCGCCCACAGACGATGTGCACCTGTATGTCTGCGGCCCCGGTGGTTTCATGCAACACGTGCTCGACAGCGCGCGGGCGCAAGGCTGGCAGGAGAACTGCCTGCATCGCGAGTACTTCTCCGCGGCGCCAGTGGACAACAGCCTCGACGGGAGCTTTGCGGTGAAGCTCGGCAGCAGCGGCCAGGTCTTCACGATCCCCGCCGACAAGACCGTGGTCCAGGTCCTGGAAAGCCAGGGCATCGAGATTGCCGTGTCCTGCGAACAAGGGATCTGTGGCACCTGCCTGACCCGCGTGCTGGACGGCATCCCGGAGCACCGCGACCTGTTCCTCACCGAGCAGGAACAGGCGCTGAACGACCAGTTCACGCCCTGCTGCTCACGCTCGAAAACCCCACTGTTGGTGCTCGACATCTGAACCGTGTCACGACGCGGGCAAAATCACCTTCATGCGCGCGTCGGCGGTGGCTGAACTGAAGATCTTGGCATAACGCAACGTCGCATTGGCGTGTTCGCGCATGATGGCTTCGGCGCGCGCGCCCTGGCGATTGACCAGGGCATCGAACACCGAGTGATGCTGCATGTGGGCATAGTTGAAGCGCCGGTATTCACGGGCCATGTCCTCACGATCCACCGCCAGCGCGGTCACCGATGCGAAGGGCAGGTGATCATTGCGTGCCAGCGCATCGGTGATCGCCGGATTGTGGCTGGACTCCACAATGACCTGGTGAAAGCGCATGTTCAGGTCGTGGTAAACCTCAAGGTCATCTTCGGTCACATAGCCTTTGTCGAACAGTTGGTCGCCTTCCACCAGGCAGCGCTCCAGCGCCGCAAGAGCCGCGTCGGAAAGACCATGCTCGGCGGCTTGCCGCGCAGCCAGGCCTTCCAGCACACCGCGCACTTCGACGGCGCCGGCAATGTCACTGGGGCTGACCGAGCGCACCTGATAGCCGCGCCCGCCAAACGGCACCAGCAGCCCTTCCTGCTCAAGGGTACGAAAGGCCATGCGCACCGGCATGCGCGACACACCAAAGCGTTGCGCCGTAGGGATTTCCATCAGGCGCTCCCCCGCCACCAACTCCCCGCTGGCAATCATTTTGCGCAGTGCAACCAGCACCAATTGACCGGGCTTACTCATCCAGGCAACTTCCAGAAAACGTGACCTGCCATAGTACCGCAAGCATCCGATCCCGTCAGACGAACGCCAGTGCGGCGCGCGCCCCCTCTATGGCACCCAGGTGTTGCGCCAGCCCTGCTCGGTGAAAAAACCCTTGATGATGGGCGTCAGCAAAGGCGCCAACCGGGCGGCCACCTCTTCGGGCCTTGACGGTGCACGCATCTGCACACGCTCGATTGCATATCGCGCAGGGGCGCCTCATAGCTCCACATCGGGACGCCTCATCGACTAAAAAAGAATCACGTACTCATGCGCGAAAAGCAGGGTTCTCGATCAGCAGCGCCGTGCCCTGCCCGCCGCCCACACACGCCGCGGCAATCCCGTAGCGCAGGTTGTGCTGACGCAGTTGTCGGGCCAGGGACATGACCAGGCGCAGGCCAGTGGCAGCCAGTGGATGCCCCAGTGCCAGCGAGCCGCCCTGGACGTTGAGGCGGGTGCTGTCCAGCTCAAGTTCATGGGCCACCGCCAGCACTTGGGCGGCCTGGGCTTCGTTGATCTCGAAGCGGCCGATGTCATCCAGACTCAACCCGCTGCGTTGCAGCAGCAGACGAATCGCCGGCGCCGGGCCGATGCCCATGAACTCGGGGGCCACGCCGACCACCGCGCTGGCCAG
>NZ_CVTX01000114.1:0-27229 GCF_900005715.1 Pseudomonas sp. 34 E 7 | reverse complement strand
TGAGGTGGTCAACTTTTTCCGGACACCTCAATCGGTGTTTTCAGGCTGTTTGCCGCTCGTACTGATTGGGCGGCAAATAGTCTAACGATGAATGCATTCGTCGTTCATTGTAGAACCGCACAATGTAATCCGTGACGTCCCTGATTGCTTCATCATGATTGGCATAGTCCTTCCTCCAAACACGCTCCATCTTCAGGTTCAAGAAGAAACGTTCCATGACTGCGTTGTCCCAGCAGTTGCCCTTGCGGCTCATGCTGCAGCGCAAGCCATGTCGTGTCAGCATGGCTTGGTAAGTAGCGCCTGCATACTGGCTGCCCCGATCTGAGTGCGCGATCAGACCCGGTTTAGGCTGTCTCTGTGTGATGGCTAGTTGCATAGCACTGCACACCAACTCTGCGCGCATATGCGGAGCCATGGACCAGCCTACGATCTTGCGTGAATACAAATCCATGACAGCCGCCAAGTACAGCCAGCCGCTTCGAGTGCGAATATAAGTGATGTCAGCAACCCATGATTGGTTGATCTGCTCGGGGTTAAACTGGCGGTTGAGCAGGTTCTCAGCTACCGGGAAATTATGATTACTGTTGGTGGTATGAACGAACTTGCGCTTCCAGATCGGGCGTAAATCCTGTTGTTTCATCAGCCGACGGACCTTGTGCCGCCCAATGGATACGCCATCGCTACGCAGTGCTTTCATCACCCGACGACTGCCATAACAGTGCTCATTGGTCATGAACGTAGCTTTGACCTGAGCTGCAACCGGACAGACAGCTTTTGGCTTAAAAGACCGCTGACGAGCTTCATAGAACCCCGAACGGCTGATCCGCAAAACCCGGCAGATACGTATTACCGGGTAGGCCTTGCATTGCATTTGGTGAACCAATTGGTGGATCACTTCAATTCGCGGGCAAAGAAGGCCGTAGCTTTTTTTAATATATCGTTGTCAGTCTTCAGCTCGCGGATCTGCTGCTCAAGCTGACGAATACGCTGTTGCTCGCTGGTTAACGGTTTACCAATCCCTGTACCACCTAACTGCTCGGCTTGGTACTGCTGGACCCAGCGGCGCACGGCAGTGTCACTCAAGTCTAAATCGGTACAAACGGAGTTCACGCTCAGGCCTTGGTCAACAATCATCTTGCAGACTCTTAGCTTGAAAGCGGCGTCGAATTTTCTGTACTTCTTGGTCATGGAATACTCCTCAATAGGTGTAGTTTCACCTATTGAGGTGTCCGGGACTATTAGACCAGCTCAGCTTGCTCCCGATAGCGGTGCATCAGCCAAGATATCAGTGGCTGACACTCCGCTATCGGGGGCAAGCCCCCTCCCACATTTGGACCGCAGCGCGTCAGTCAGATAGCCGTCGGCTGTGAGGCTGTCAGCGGCATCGCCACAGGTCCGGCGCCGTACTGCCATTTACTGTGGGAGGGGGCTTGCCCCCGATAGCGGTACATCAGCCAAGATATCAGTGGCTGACACTCCGCTATCGGGGGCAAGCCCCCTCCCACATTTGGATCGTAGCGCATCAGCTAGATAGCCGTCGGCTGTGAGGCTGTCAGCGGCATCGCCACAGGTCCGGCGCCGTACCGCCATTTACTGTGGGAGGGGGCTTGCCCCCGATAGCGGTGCATCAGTCGAGATATCAGTGGCTGATACTCCGCCATCGGGGGCAAGCCCCCTCCCACATTGGGTCTGCATGCATCCAGAAGCTTTTTACAACCAATGCCAGAACCGGCTCCAGAACCCTCGGCCCAACTCATCCTTGCACCCGGCATATTGCCGCGCATACAGCTGCGAACGCGCCTGCACCTTGCTCGCCACCGGTAGCAGCCAGGCTTTGCTGGCGTAGGTGCGCTGGCGGTAGCCGCCCCAGCCTTCGTGGTAGTTCAGGTACTGGCCGTAGGCGTCGTATTTGTAGACGCCGTTGATGGTGTAGGTCTTGTCCATGTACCAACCGATGAAGTCGATGGCGTCGTCGAAATCCTCGCGATCGGCGCCGCTGCGGCCGGTGCTTTTGCGGTAGTCATTCCATACCTCATCCTTGGCCTGGGCATAGCCGGACGCCGTGGACACGCGGCCCCAGGGGATGATCCACAGCAGGTATTTACGCGGGGTCTTGGCGTCGTAGCGAAAGCCCGACTCCTGATACATGATCGCGAACGGCACCTGGATGGGCACGCCCCAGCGCTTTTGCGTGACCTTGGCCGCGTCGTACCAGTCGTCCTTTTCGCGAAAGATGCTGCAGATGTCGTTGGGCGTGCGTGGCGGCGAGGTGCCGCACGCCGCCAACAGAGAGGTGAGTAGTAACAGTCCGACGGCTTTGCCTGCGCTCAAGGGGCACCTTTGCGTGATACGCGTAAAATGTCGGGCATTTTACGCGTTCACCGAGGCGGCGTCCCTGCCGCAGACAGTTTTTAAGCCAATGGCACGCGACGGGTTGTCAGCGCGATACGACCGACAAAGAAGCTCAAGGCCGCACCCAGCAGCAGCATCGCCAAGGTGCTCCAGGCTGCGCGAGACAGCTGCTTGGCCGCTACTTCACCGGCTTCACGGGCTTTCTGTTCAGCCTGTTGCTTGAGTTCTTCGACTTTCTGCATGGCCTGCTGATAAGCCTGGGCATAGTTATCGACGATCTGCGTGGCTTCTTCCTTGCTCTTGCCGGTACGCGCCGCGACGATGTTGACCAGCGCTTCTTTATCCGCAGCATTCAGTGCAGGCTCGCCGGACGCTTTCACGCGCTCGAACCACTGCTTGAGCTCATCGCCCGCCTGGGCAGGGTTGGTCGCTGCGTCAGTTGCCGTTTGCTTGCCATCGGCTGCAGCCTGGTCGGTTTTCTGCTCGACGTTGGCGGGGTCCAGCTCAGGCTTGCCGCTTTGCTTGAGCAGGGTATCGAGTTGACCTTGCAGGCTGTTCCAGTCCAGCTGGATGCCTTGCTCGTTCAACTGCTGCTTGATGCTGTTGCCGATCCCCGGTGCGGCGGCGGCAATGCCACTGCCGGCAGCCGACAGACCTTTACCCACCACGTTGCCCGCGGTACCCACTACGCTGGAGGCCAAGCCCGCCAGCAGCCAGGTGGTCAGCAAGGTGGTCAGGGTCCAGGTCAGTACACCGTGCAGACCACCGCGATCCGGTGCGGTACGCCCGGCCACGAACGCGCCAAGCGCAATGGCGATCAGCGTCGATACAAACAACCAGATCCCGGCGCCCGTACCGAAACCGCTCAACGGGTTACCGGCTTCCATCGGCTCGACGGCACTCGCGCCAATCGCCGTACCCAACACACTCAACACCAGGTAGGTCACCAGTGCAATTGCACTACCGGCCAATACCGAGCTCCACGACACCCGAAACAGCGATCGATTGGTTTCATAGACAGTGGTCATACAAAGGTCCTTTTCAAATTATCGGAGCAAGGCAAAGTGCCTTGACTGGTGTGAGTGTGGCGAAACGACATACGTTCAGTCGTGGCCCAAATGCACTATCTGGCCTGGTGCATTCGCACTCCCACAGGGACAACTTCTCTGCACTATCCGAAACCTGGGATGTCGTAATTCAATGCGTCCAGACTTCGGAGAATCTATGACACAGGATGTTCTTGCCAAAGAAACCAACCGCCGCCAACTGCAACAGATCATCTCCGGATTATCCGATGGTGTGATATTGGCGGAGGTCGACCAGACCATCCTCTGGGCCAACGAGGCCGCGTTGGCCATGCATGGCGTCGGCGACGTCATGGGGCTGGGCGCCAACACCCGGCAATACGCCGAGCGCTTCAGTCTGCGCTATCGCAACAACCACCCGTTGCAACTGGACAGCTACCCCCTGGCCCGCGCAGCGGCGGGAGAAGAATTCAGCGACGTGATCGTGGAGGTCATTCCCACCACCGACCAGGAAAAAACCTGGGTGCACCGCCTGCGCAGCCTGGTCATCACTGACGCACAGGGTGAGCCGGAACTGCTGGTGCTGATCCTCAGCGATGCCACCGAATGGGCCAGCGCCGAGCAGCGCTTCGAAAAAACCTTCAACGCCAACCCCGCCCCTGCCGTGATCTGCCGCCTGAGCGACCTGCGCTACATCAAGGTCAACCAGGGTTTTCTGGAAATGACCGGCTACAACCGCGACCAGGTCATCGGCAAATCCGTATATGAACTGGACGTGCTTGAACAGGCCGAGCGCAAGGACCTGGCGATCGAGCGCCTGGGGCAAGGCGCGACCATTCCACAGATGCAGGCCGAACTGAGGCTGCCCGAAGGCGGCAGCAAGCTGGTTGTGGTGGCCGGCCAGCCCCTGGATATGAACGAGGAAGACTGCATGCTGTTCTCGTTCATGGACCTGGAGCCGAGGCGCAAGGCGGAAATCGCCCTGCGCCAGAGCGAAGAACGATTCGCCAAATCCTTCCGCCTGACGCCAGTGCCGACCCTGGTGTGCAACGCCGCCAATCGCCAGGTTGTAGACGTCAACGAAGCGTTCATGAGCATCACGGGTTACATCAGTGAAGAACTGATCGGCAAGTCCATCGAAGAAATCAATTTCATCGACAACCCGCCTACCAGCGCGCAATTGTTCGCCACGCTGGAAAAGGCCGGAAACCTCGACGGCCACGACCTCAAGGTACGCAAGAAAGGCAATGAAGTGATCGACTGCGTGGTGTCCGCCGACACCGTGGTGATCCAGGATGTGCCGTGCTACCTGCTGGTGTTCATGAACATTACCGAACGCAAGCGCTCGGAGCTGGAGCTGGTGGCGGCCATCGAAGAAGTGATGCAGGACGCCTCCTGGTTCAGCCAGACCCTGATCGAGAAACTGGCCAATGCCAAAAGCGTCAACAGCCCTAACCTGCCGAACGTATCCTTCACCGACCTCACGGCCCGTGAACGGGACGTGCTGGGCTTGATCTGCGAGGGCCTGGCCGACAAGGAGATCGCTTCGCGCCTGAAGCTGGCACCCAATACCGTGCGCAATCATGTGGCGACGGTGTACTCCAAACTGGGCGTTCACAGCCGCAGTTCGGCTATTGTCTGGGCCCGTGAACGCGGGCTGTTTGCTGGCGAACTGCGGGTAAAAAACAAGCGCTGAGAGTGCAAATGCACTAGTTCATATAGTGCGAATTCGCCTTATTAGCTGGCGGCGCAATCAATAACCTTCAAGGCATCGAATCTGTGCCTTGAAGGAATCTGCATGTTTACCCTCTCTCAACTGCGAAATTGCATCGAAGAAGGCCTGTCGCCGCTGACATGCGAATTCACCCTGTGCCGGGATGCGTCCTTGACCCTCAAGGTATTCGACGCCGAAACCGGCCGAGTCGACCTGGTGGTCACCGGTATCAGCACCAACCGGCTGCAGACCCCGGAAGAAGTGACGAAAATGGTCGATGAATTGCGCTACGAACTGCAGAGCAATACGGTCGGCAAACTCAACCTGGATGACCTGCCTTCAGCTTCGCCCCAATGAAATAGAACACCCCGCCCCCTACGATAAATCCCCCGAGCATGAAAAACATGTAATACGCCGGCAGGCTGGCCAGCACCAGCCCGCATAACACCGGCCCCAACGCGGCACCGAGATTGGCCAGGTTCTGCGCGCCGTAATACATGCCGCGCAAGTGGTCAGGAGCGATCCGGTCGATAAACATGTACTCGGCCGGAAACACGATGATTTCCCCCACGGTAAATACCGCCATCGCCAGTACCCACCACAACAGGCTGGTGGACAGCGCAAAGCCAATCAACCCCAGCATGAACATACTCAAGCCCGCGATCAGCCACTGGCTCAAGTAGCGGTGCGAGATGCGCCGGCCAATCAGGTACTGCAAGGCAATCACCAGCACGGCGTTGGTGGTGAGTATTGTGCTGATTACCGTGTAGGTGTATTCAGCGGTGGTGGTGGTCACCAGGTATTGCGACAGGTAGGCGACGAACTGACCGAACACCACGGCACTGAGCAGTCCACCAACGGTGAAACACACCAGGCGGTGATCCTTGAGCAGCACACGGCCTACGGCGAGGAATGACACCGGTTTTTGCGTGGCGTCGACGGTGGTCAGTGCGCGGTCGCCCAGGCGCCAATACAACAGGAAAAATCCCGCGCCCAACAACGCCGACAGAATAAACGGCAGGCTGATATCCAGCGTGGCCACCATCGCGCCAAAAAACGGGCCCACGGCATAGCCGATATTGGTCAGGGTGTATTTGATGGAGAACACTTCGCTGCGCCCATCCTCCGGCAGCACGCTGGCGAAACCGGCCTTGATCGCAATATCGATGACCGCATAGGCCAGGTTGATCAAAATCAGGCAGCTATAGAACGCCCAGATAGTCTGCGCCAGGACCGTACCGATGAAGCCCAGCACAAACACCAGGCTCAGCCCGAGCAGCAAGCGGTAACTGTTGACGCGGTCGACGAGGAAACCGCCATAGACGCTGAGCAGCGAGCCCACAATCAGCGAACTGCCGATCACCAGGCCGACCTGGCTGATATCCAGGGCGAAATGGCCGGTGAGGTAAATCACCAGGTACGGAAACGTGATCGCTTTGGCCAGCGTCAGCAACAACGTGGCCGACAGCAGCAGGTTCACCGTGCGGGGATAGTTTCTTATTGCGGCAAGCATCCTGCTCTCTTTCCTTGAAGGTAACGCGACCATTGCGGCCGGCTACCTTAACCCAGGAAAGATGACGCGAGCAGGTGGTCCGGCAGGATTATTTCTTGACCGGCGTAATCTCAAGGATGGTGCCGTTGGTGGTTTTGAGCAGGACGTACTTGTCGCCTACTCGTGCCCACTGGCTCTCATCTTCGGGCTGCTTGAGGCCGCGTTTTTTCCAGTCTTTAACCGCTGACTCCTTGCGCATCAACATGTCCGGGGCGCGGTCGCCTTCTTTCAAGTCACGGGCGTTGATATTCGAAGGTTGCACGGTTTCCTGAGGGGTATCGCCGGCATGCACCACGAAACTCGCAGTGGACAGGCTTGCGGCAACGAGAACACAGGCAAATAGGGATTTGGACTTCATGGGTGCTCCTTCAATTCAGGGGACGTACCCAGGTTCCGACCGCAGCGGCGCGAAATCATTCAGCCGCTCACCTTGCTCCAGCCCCACGCTTGAGTTGCCGTCATCAACGGCCCAGCCGGATCACTGGCCGGTCGGCACTTTTAACGTTGGACAAGCCATTGGAAATGGCCATTATCCGCTATGATTGCGACCTCACTTTCACAGATAAGGACATCCAATGTTCGGCAGCGTTTTCTGGGTCATTTTCATTGGCGTTCTCAGTGTGATCGCGCTCTACCTGATCAGCCTCTACAACACGCTGGTCAGTTTGCGAAATCGCTTCAAGAACGCGTTCAGCCAGATCGAGGTGCAACTCAAGCGGCGCCATGACCTGATCCCCAACCTCGTGGAAACGGCCAAGGCTTACATGAGTCATGAGCGCGGCACACTGGTGGCTGTCACCGAAGCACGCAACGTGGCGGCAGCCTGCCTCAAACTCGCGGCGGCAGAACCTGGCAGTGCGCACTCCATCGCGCAACTGGGCAAGAATGAGAGTCGGCTCAACACGGCCGTGGATAACCTGAACGTTTCGCTTGAGGATTATCCGGACCTGTATGCATCAGAAACAATGATGCAACTGAGCGATGAAATGACCAATACCGAAAACCGCATTGCGTATGCCCGTCAGTTCTTCAACGATGCGGTGATGGAATACAACATTTTCCGCCAGAAATTTCCGACGATCCTCATGGCCCAGGCTGTGGGGCATGGCACGGACGCGACGTTGCTGGAGTTTGAAGACAGCAAACAGATTCAAACCGTCCCGACGGTATCCTTCACCTGATCAGTGCCACGGATGGCTGCATGAACTTTTTTGAACATCAGGACCGGGCTCGCAGAAATGCGATCTATCGCGTGTTACTGGTGACCGTGATTGTGCTCACCCCCGCTCTATTCGGGGTATTTTTATCAACCTGGTTTGATGAGATTCATTGGTACGAACCCTTGCTTATCTCTGCAGTGATACTGCCGTTCATTGCGGCAGGGTACTGGTTCCAGGGCCGCAAGCTGAAAAAGGGCGGCAGCGCAATTGCAGAAAGCTTCGGTGGCGTACTGATCAGTGCGGAGCCGGTGGCGCAAGACAATCGTTGGCTGCTTGATATCGTCGAGGAAATGGCCATTGCTTCAGGCAGCCATGTGCCCTTGGTTTACATGATGAATCAGGGATGCATCAACGCCCTTGCCGCCGGCCGCACACCGAAAAACTCGGTCATCTGCGTGACCTTTGGCGCGACCGTCATGTTCAATCGTGAAGAAATGCAAGCAGTCATTGCCCATTTGTTCAGCCAGATTCACAACAATGACATGCGCTCCGATGCACGTATGACGGGAGTCTATCTAGGCGTCGCCTGGTTTACCCTGCTGCTTCTACCTGTCGCCGCCAGTGGCGTGATCGGCGCATCGTTGTTCTTCCTGGCAGGCGGCTGGGCTTACCTCACCTATTTCGCGATGTCGCGCGTCAACCGCCAACGCAAGTTCCTGGCCGACGCCACAGCTGCGCAGTTCACACGTCACCCGCAAAGCGTTGCCAGCGCACTGATGAAAATAGGTGGACACCCATCTTCATCGTTTCTGACGTGCTGCAAGGAGACAGAGAGCTTCCTGCCGATGTTTTTCGCGGCGCCCTTCCGCAAATTCTCACAGCGATCCATTTCTCCTCATCCCCCACTCGCGAAACGAATAGCGCGGCTCTATCCCGAGTGGGATGGCGAGTACCCGGATGTTCCTCCGCTGGAAACCCTGATGGGCGACGATGAACAGGCCCAGGAGAATCGTCGCCGCTGGGAAGTCCTTGGCGCCGTGGCCATTGCTGCCAGAGGGCTGAACAGTACGCAAGAAGAGCCGGCACAGCGTTATCAGACTCAAGCCACCCAGAGCATGATCCCCTATGAGGCCTGGTCGGTAGCGGGCGACCCTGCCGGCGCACAAGCCCTGATCTACAGCTTGCTGCTCTGCGTACAGCCGGCTCTGCGCGCGCGGCAACTTACGCTGCTGCAGGAAACCCTCGATCCACAAGTCGCCGACTTCCTGCCGGGGTTGGACGCACCTGTACGTGGGCTTGACCGCTATCTGCGCCTGTCGTTGTTGGACCTGTGCGTTCCGGCGCTCAAGCAATTGCCAGCCGACCAATACAAAGTGTTCACCAACACGGTGAGGAGCCTGGTTGCCGTCGATTCCCGCAGCCTTTTTGGGGGTTGGGCCTTGATCAACATACTCGATGCACAAGTGCTGCCCAAGCCCCCAATCAAACGTCGGTCCACACTGGAACAACAAGAGGACAACATAACGTTGCTGCTCGGCATACTTGCCCTCACAGGGCAAAGAAGCCAGGCACAGATTGAGCTGGCGTACTACCGCGCCTGCGATGTATTGCCCTTTTATACGGCGCCAATGAAAACACTGAAAGAAGGTGCAAGCCTGGATGCACTGGACAACCCGTTGAAAGGCCTGCAACAGCTTCAACCGGAAGATAAAGCGATCCTGATGGAAGCGGTCGCGGTCTGCATCGAAAACGACGGCCATATCACCCCCGAAGAAATCGAGTTGGCGCGCGCGATCGCCGCCATCCTCGATTGCCCGATGCCCGAAGGCCTGCAAACACCTCCGATTGCGGAGGACGAAGCGTCCCCATTGCCGGCATGAAATAATTCCTGTAATTTTTCATGAAATTATCTGACATATATTTCATGAGCCCTCAAGAAGAACTCGCCACCCTCGCCGCGTTGATCCACGACCTGCGCAAGCACAAGAAACTCACCCTCGCCCAACTCGCGCAGAAGATCGAGCGGTCGGTGGGTTTTCTGTCCCAGGTCGAGCGCGGCCTGTCGCGCCCAACCGTCGCCGACCTGACCGCCATCAGCCACGCCCTCGACGTCCCTACGACCTATTTCTACAGCCGGCCCAAACCCAGGGCGGTGGATTGGGTCACCCGCCCCAACGAGCGGCGCACGGTGTACTACGCCAATGGCATCACCGACATCCTCGTCTCGCCGAGCATGAACGGCGCGTTCTCGATGCTCGACAGCCTGTTGGCACCCGGCGCCAACAGTGGTGAACAGACCATGAGCGACCGCGCCGAGCAGGCCGGTTTTGTGCTGGAGGGCGAGCTGACCCTGTGGGTTGAAGGTGAAGCCGATGCAGTCACCCTAGGCCCGGGCGACAGCTTCCATCTCGCCAGCTTCGCCCACTGCCGCTACGCCAACCTGACCGACCTGCCCGCCCGCGTGCTGTGGGTTTACAACTAGGAGCTGCACCCGTGAAAAGCCCCTCTGCAACCTTGCTGGCCGAAGTTCGGACCTTCCGCCAGAACCACCCCGATGTGCGCTACGTCGACCTGATCGCCTTGGACATTGCGGGGCATTTCTACGGCAAGCGCTACCCGGTGGACATGCTCGAGAAAGTCGCCGCCGGCAGCCCCTTGAAGCTGCCGCAGAACGCCGTATTGCTGGGGGCCCAGGGCGGGTTGTTCAAGATTGGCGACTACTGCTTCAACGACGGTGACCCGGACGCCAATCGACGCCTGGTGCCGGGTACGCTGAAGCCGGTGAGCTGGGAGTCGCAGCCGCTGGGGCAGATGCTGATCACCTCCGACGGCACCGAAGCGCCGATCGAATTCGAACCCCGCGAAGTCCTGGCCAACGTGCTGGAACGCCTGCGCCTCAAAGGCATTCACCCGGTCGTGGCGTTTGAGTTGGAGTTCTACCTGTTCGACAAAAAGCTCGACAACGGCCTGCCGCAATTCCCCCGCGACCCGCTGAGCGACGATGCGGACGACCAGCCCACCCTGCATATCGAACGGCTGTCGCGCTTTGGCGACGTGCTGGACGACATGGCGCAAACCGCCACGGCCCAGGGCATCGATATCACGGTGATCACCGCCGAAATCGGCCCGGGCCAGTTCGAAATCAATTTCGGCCATTGCGACGACGGCCTGCGTGCCGCCGACTGGGCCGCCCTGTTCTGCCGCAGCACGCGCGGCGTGGCGCTCAAGCATGGCTACCGCGCCAGCTTCATGGCCAAGCCTTACCTGCAGTTTCCCGGCAGCGGCATGCATGTGCACGTCAGCCTGTATGACGGTGCGGGCAACAACCTGCTGGCGGCGCACCAGCAGCAACCGCTGCGCCACGCCGTGGCCGGTTGCCTGGCGTTGCTGCCCCATTGCATGCCGATCTTCGCCCCCAACCACAACGCTTTGCGCCGCCTCGGCGGTACGGTCAACGCCGCCACCCGCGCCAGTTGGGGTTTCGAAGACCGGGATGCGTGCGTGCGCATCCCCGAGTCAGACCCGCGCAACCTGCGTATCGAGCATCGCCTGGCCAGCGCCGACGCCAACCCCTATCTGGTGTTGGCGGCGATCCTCGCCGGTTTGGAGCATGGCCTCGAAGCCAGGCAGGACCCTATCGCACCGCTGAATGAAGACCGCAGCAGTGGCACCGATTTCCCCGTGGAAATGCTCGACGCCGTGCGCGCCATGCAACATCAGCAGGTGGTGCGCGACAAGCTGGGCGCGGAGTTTGTCGATGTGTATTGCGAGAACAAGCGCCAGGATCACCTGGCGTTCCAGCAGGAGATTCATGCGCGGGAATATCGCTGGTTCCTCTGAACAATGCACCACCACCTACCACTACAATCAGGCAGTGAAGTTCTAAGCGCTGCCTGA
Organism: Pseudomonas sp. 34 E 7; assembly: GCF_900005715.1. NCBI lineage: Bacteria > Pseudomonadati > Pseudomonadota > Gammaproteobacteria > Pseudomonadales > Pseudomonadaceae > Pseudomonas > Pseudomonas sp. 34 E 7. Next base: position 15,529 of record NZ_CVTX01000114.1, on the reverse strand, counting down.
CACAACAGGGTTCATATGTGGGAGGGGGCTTGCCCCCGATAGCGGTGGTTCAGCCACAGCTGCATTGACTGATACAAAGCTATCGGGGGCAAGCCCCCTCCCACAGTTTTGATTCTGTTTCGTCAGTCAGCTTTCGCCCAACAGCAGGCTCTGCTCCCGCGCGCACAACTCCACCACATAATCCCACAACACCCGCAACCGCACCGACTTGTGCAACTCCCGCCGCGAGCTGATCCAATAACTGCGCTGGATGCTCTCCCCCGGCAACAACGGCACCAACTGCGCATCGCCCGCCGCCATGAAACAGGGCAATACCGCGATTCCCAGGCCGGATCGCGCGGCCTGGTGCTGGGCAATCACGCTGGTGCTGTGAAAGACCACCTTGGGACTGCGACAAAAGCTGCTGAGGAATTTCAGTTCCTGGCTGAACAGCAGATCGTCGACGTAATCGATCCACGCATGGGCCGCGAGGTCTTCGCGTTTTTCAATCGGCGGATGACGCTCAAGGTAAGTGCGGCTGGCATACAGCGCCAGGCGGTAATCGGTGAGTTTGCGGGTCACCAACTGATCGACGCTGGGGCGTTCCAGGTGAATGCTGATTTCCGCTTCGCGGTTGAGGATGCTGACAAAGCGCGGCACCGCGACCAGTTCCACTTCCAGGCCGGGATAACGTTCAAACAGCCCGCCCATGCGACCGGCGAGGAACATCACCCCCAGGCCCTCCGCCACCCCCAGGCGAATTTTGCCCAGGGGCGCCGCGCAATGAGTCAGTTCGTCTTCAGCCAGCAGCGCCACGTTTTCCATGGCTTCGGCATGTTTGAGCAGGGCTTCGCCGGACGGCGTCAGCTCGTAACCCTGGGCGTGCTGCACGAACAGCGCCGTACCGAGGCTTTTTTCGATGGCCTCGATATGCCGCGCCACCGTGGCGTGCGTGGTCTTCAAGCGTTGCGCGGCGGTGAGCAAGCGGCCGCTGCGCTGCAATTCGAGAAAAAACCGCAGGTCATTCCAGTCGAACATATCGCCTCCGTTGCGCACGCGTGGGCAGCGCTGTTTAAAAACGCACAGCAGCTGGGCAAAAACTAACATTTTTAAGACGAAAACTAACAACTAGGATGGAGCCAATAAGAAAAACAAGCGAGACCCCAGATGCCCACTGCAACTGCTGAATACGATTATGTGATCGTCGGTGCCGGCCCCGCCGGCTGCTTGCTGGCCAATCGTCTGTCCGCCAACCCGGCCCATCGCGTCCTGCTGCTGGAAGCCGGTGGTCGCGATAACTACGCCTGGATTCATATTCCGGTCGGCTACCTGTTCTGCATCGGCAACCCGCGCACCGACTGGTGCTTCAAGACCCAGGCCCAGGCCGGCCTGCAAGGTCGCGCCCTGAGCTACCCACGCGGCAAGGTACTCGGCGGTTGCTCGTCCATCAACGGCATGATCTATATGCGCGGCCAGGCCCGGGACTATGACGGCTGGGCGGCGCAAGGCAATCCGGGCTGGGCCTGGAATGACGTATTGCCGCTGTTCAAGCACAGCGAAAACCATTTCGCCGGCGACTCGCCATTCCACAGCGAGGGCGGCGAATGGCGCGTCGAGCAGCAGCGCCTGCATTGGCCCATCCTCGATGCATTTCGCGACGCAGCCGAGCAGAGCGGCATCGCCAATATCAGCGATTTCAATCAGGGCGATAACGAAGGTTGCGGTTATTTCCAGGTCAACCAGAAGGCCGGGGTGCGCTGGAACGCGGCCAAGGCGTTTCTCAAACCGGTCCGCCAACGGCTCAATCTGACGGTATTGACCGAGGTGGAGGTCGACCGCGTGGTGCTGGAAAACGGTCGTGCCTCCCAAGTGATCGGGCGCCGGCACGGCCAGCAACTGAGCTGGAAAGCCTGCAGGGAAATCGTGCTGTGCGCCGGTGCCGTGGGCTCGCCAGGCATCCTGCAACGCTCGGGTATCGGCCCTGCCCACGTGCTCAAACCGTTGGGCATCGACGTGGTGCATGAACTGCCGGGCGTGGGTGGCAACCTGCAGGACCACCTGCAACTGCGCCTGATCTACAAGCTGGAAAACGCGCGCACCCTGAACCAGATTGCCGGCACCGTATGGGGCAAGATGGGCATGGGCCTGCGCTACCTGTATGACCGCAGCGGGCCGCTGTCGATGGCGCCCAGCCAGCTTGGCGCGTTTGCCCGCTCCGGCCCGGAGCAGACCTCGGCCAACCTTCAATACCATGTGCAGCCGTTGTCCCTGGAGCGCTTTGGCGAACCGCTGCACGCGTTTCCGGCCTTTACCGCCTCGGTCTGCGACCTGCGCCCACACAGCCGCGGGCGCATCGATATCCGCTCTGCCAACCCGGCGGACGCACCGCTGATCCAGCCCAACTACCTCAGCCACCCCGAAGACCTGCGCGTGGCCGCCGACGCCATTCGCCTGACCCGGCGAATCGTGGCCGCGCCGGCCCTGAGCCGGTTCAAGCCGGTGGAATACCTGCCCGGTGACGCGCTGCAAACCGAAGAACAATTGCACGAAGCCGCGGCGCGCATCGGCACGACCATCTTCCATCCGGTGGGCACCTGCCGCATGGGCGATGACAAGGACGCCGTGGTCGACGCACAGCTGCGCGTGCATGGCGTGCCGGGCCTGCGCATCGCCGACGCCTCGATCATGCCGCGCATTACCTCGGGCAACACCTGCTCACCGACGCTGATGATCGCCGAGAAGGCCGCGCAGTTGATCCTCTCACCGAACACAAGGAGCCTCGCCCCGCAGAGAGAACTGGTTCACGCAATCTGAATAGCGGCGCCGCACCCGGCGCCGACAGTGGAACAACAATAAATAATCACTGTGAGGGTTACCCGATGTCAGAACATGCTCAACCCCTGGGCTCGGCGATGGATGCGAGCACCGGCAACGACTCGAAGAAAGTCATTTTTGCCTCGTCCCTCGGGACGGTTTTCGAATGGTATGACTTCTTCCTCTACGGCGCCCTCGCGGCGGTGATCAGCAAGCAGTTCTTTGCCGGGGTCAACGACACCACGGCGTTTATCTTTGCGCTGATGGCATTCGCCGCAGGCTTCGTGGTGCGGCCGTTCGGCGCGCTGGTATTCGGCCGCCTGGGCGACATGATCGGGCGCAAGTACACCTTCCTCGTCACCATCATTCTGATGGGCGTGGCCACCTTTTGCGTGGGCCTGCTGCCGACCTATGCCAGCATCGGCATCGCCGCACCGATCATTCTGATCGTGCTGCGCATGCTGCAAGGCCTGGCGCTGGGCGGTGAATACGGTGGCGCCGCCACGTATGTGGCCGAGCATGCGCCTGCCGGCAAACGTGGCTTGCACACCAGCTGGATTCAATCCACCGCCACCCTCGGCCTGTTGCTGTCGTTGCTGGTGGTGCTGGCCTGCCGTTACTTCACCGGCGACCAGTTCGAGGTATGGGGCTGGCGTATCCCGTTCCTGTTCTCCATCGTGTTGCTGGGCATCTCCACCTGGATTCGCATGAGCCTGCACGAATCGCCCGCGTTCCTGAAAATGAAAGAGGAAGGCAAGGCCAGCAAGGCGCCGATCCGCGACTCGTTCGGTAAGTGGGAAAACCTCAAGGTCGTACTGATCGCACTGTTCAGCATCAACGGCGGGCAGGCGGTGACCTTTTATGCGGCGCAGTTTTATGTGCTGTTCTTCCTCACCCAGTTCCTGAAGATGGACCCGGCCCTGGCCAACATGTTGCTGATCATCAGCGTGGTGATTGGCGCGCCGTTCTTCATCCTGTTTGGCTGGCTGTCGGACAAGGTCGGGCGCAAGCCGGTGCTGATGCTTGGCCTGCTGCTGGCGACTTTCCTGTACTTCCCGATCTTCAAGGGCCTGGCGCACTACACCAACCCGGCGATGGACCAAGCGAGCCGCCAGGCACCGATTACCGTGCTGGCCGACCCGGCCACCTGTACGTTCCAGTTCGACCCGGTGGGCAAGGCACGCTTTGACAGCCCGTGCGACAAGGTCAAGACCTTCCTGGTCAAGCAGGGCCTGCCCTACAGCAGCGTCGCCGCCCCAGCCGGCACGCCGGTACAAGTCAATGTGGGCGACGTCAGTATCGATGGTTTTGATGAAGCGGCCTTGCGTGGTGCAGTGACGCTGGCCGGCTACCCGAGTTCGGCGGACATGGCCCAGGTCAATAAGGTGATGGTGGTGGCGCTGATCGTGGCACTGATCCTGATCGCAGCCATGTGCTACGGCCCCTTGGCGGCGCTGATGGTGGAACTGTTCCCGACACGCATCCGCTACACCTCGATGTCGCTGCCCTACCATATCGGTAACGGCTGGTTCGGCGGGTTCCTGCCCACCGTGTCGTTTGCCCTGGTGGTGTACACCGGGGATATCTTCTATGGCTTGTGGTACCCGGTGGTGGTGACCGGCGTGAGCCTGATCGTCGGGCTGTTCTGCCTGAAGGAAACGCGGCATGTGGATATCGACAATAACTGAGTTGCCTTAAGCACTGCACATCCCCTGTGGGAGGGGGCTTGCCCCCGATGGCGGTAGTTCAGTCGATGTCTTCAAGACTGATACACCGCTATCGGGGGCAAGCCCCCTCCCACATTCATCTGTGGTGCCTACATAATTTGCTGTACATCCATACAGATAACAGTTGCTCAATTCGCTTTGACTAAGCATCCTGCAAGGCATCAACCAATACGATGTGATGACCATGCAGCTGTACCTCTGTGAAAAACCCTCCCAAGCCAAGGACATCGCGGCCGTGCTCGGCGCCAGTCGTCGGGGCGATGGATGCTGGCTGGGCAATGGGGTCACGGTCACCTGGTGCATCGGCCACCTGCTGGAAACCGCTCCGCCTGACGCTTATGACGCCAAATACAAGCGCTGGGTATTGGCCGACCTGCCGATCGTCCCGGAAAAATGGAAGATGCAGGTCAAGCCCAGAACCGCCAGCCAGTTCAAGGTGGTCAAGCGTCTGCTGGGGGAAGCCAGGGAACTGGTGATCGCAACCGACGCCGACCGCGAGGGTGAAATGATCGCCCGTGAGCTGGTGGAACATTGCCGTTATCGCGGGCCGATCCAGCGGTTGTGGTTGTCGGCGCTCGATGATGCCTCCATCCGCAAGGCCCTGGCCGCGCTCAAGCCCGGCGCACACACCTTCAACCTGTATCACTCGGCCCTGGGCCGCTCCCGTGCCGACTGGCTGATCGGCATGAACATGAGCCGCCTGTTTACGTTGCTCGGACGTCAATCCGGCTATCAGGGCGTATTGCCGGTCGGCCGCGTGCAAACCCCTACCCTGCGCCTGGTGGTCGACCGTGACCGCAGCATCGCCGATTTCATCCCCGTGGCGTATTGGGCCATCGACGTGGACCTGCGCCACCAAAGCATGACCTTCACCGCGCAATGGCGCGCCACCGACGATGCCTGCGATGACCAGGGCCGTTGCCTCAACCCGCAGCTGGCCCGGGACGCCGCCGACGCCATGAGCCACGCGGCCGATGCGCGACTGGTAAAGCTGCGCACCGAACGCATGCGCGAGGCCGCCCCCCTGCCCTTCGACCTCGGCACCCTGCAGGAAATCTGCTCCAAAAAGCTCGGCCTCGGCGCCCAGGAAACCCTGGATATCGCCCAATCGCTCTACGAAACCCACAAGGTCATCACCTACCCGCGCAGCGATTGCGGCTACCTGCCGTTGAGCCAGCACAGCGAAGCGCCAAAGATTCTCGCCGCACTCGGCCGCGCGGATGCAGCGGTGGCCGAGTTGATGCAGCATATCGATCCCCAGCGACGCTCACGCGCCTGGAACGACGCCAAGGTCAGCGCCCACCACGGCATCATCCCCACCGGGGCCGGCAAGGACGTCGGGCAACTCACCGGCAAGCACCGCGCGGTCTACACGCTGATACGCGCACGCTACCTGGCGCAATTTCTGCCCAACCATGAATACGACCGAACCCAGGCGGACTTCGACTGTGCAGGCCAGGCGTTGCGTGCCGTGGGCAAGGTCATCATCGAACCGGGCTGGAAACGCGCATTGCCCGAAGCCCTTGCCCCCGCCAAAGGTCGGGACGTTCCTGCTCCCCAAGCCTTGCCGATGCTGGTGCAAGGCCAGGACTGCGCGGTGGCCAGGGTCAACCTCAAGGACCTGTGGACCCAACCGCCCAAGCCTTTCACTGAAGGCGACCTGATCAAGGCAATGAAAAACGTCGCCAAGCTGGTGGAAGACCCACTGCTCAAGCAGAAACTCAAGGACACCACCGGCATTGGCACCGAGGCCACCCGCGCCGGCATCATCCAGGGCCTGCTGGACCGTGGTTACCTGGTGAAAAACGGCAAGGCACTGTCGGCCACCCCGGCCGCGTTCAGCCTGATCGATGCCGTACCCCGTGCCATCGCCGACCCCGGCACCACCGCCATCTGGGAACAGGCGCTGGATATGGTGCAAAGCGGCGAAATGAGCCTGGAAGAATTCGTCGCCAAACAAGCGGCGTGGATGAGCAAGCAGGTGGCTCGTTGCACTGGCATGCGCATGACCATCACCGCCGCTGCCAGCCCGGCAATCAAAGGCGCGGCGCCATGGAAAAACAAACGCAAGAGCGCGCCACGCAAGACGGCGACCAGCCCCAAACGGGCAAAAAGGCCGGCAAATGCCGGTTAAAACGCAAAAAAATCCGGCGAATGACGCTTTTCGACGGGTTTGACGCCGCTTTGGACCTTGCTGCGACGTAGTGCGTCTAGGATTCTGTAGGGGATAGCTGACTACCTAACAACAACACCGGAGTGGCCGCCATGAAAACCGTCGCAGAATTGCTCAAAGCCAAGGACCAGAAGAACCAGGAGGTCCACACCATCCAGTGGGACCACACCGTGTTCGAGGCGCTGGTGCGCATGTCCGAGAAAAACGTCGGGGCTTTGCCAGTGGTCAAGGACGGCGCAGTGGTGGGGATCATCAGCGAGCGCGATTACGCCCGCAAACTCATCCTCAAGGGGCTGTCGTCGGTGACCACCCGCGTGGACGACGTGATGAGCTCCCCGGTCATTACCGTAGATACCCATAAAACGGTCGAGGCGTGCATGAACATCATGACCGACAGTCACCTGCGCCACCTTCCGGTCGTCGAAGACGGCAAACTGCTCGGCCTGCTGTCCATCGGCGACCTGGTCAAGGAAGCCATTGCTGAACAAGCCGCCTTGATCAAACAGCTGGAGCAGTACATCCGCGGCGAATAGGAGACCCCATGCTCGACACGCTGCAACATCAAGCAGACCACCTCGACACGCTGCACCGGGCGATGGTCGAAAAGCGCTTCCTGGTGCTGACCGGTGCGGGCATCAGCACCTCGTCGGGTATCCCCGACTACCGTGACGGCGAAGGCGTGCGCCGGGGCAAAGCGCCGATGATGTACCAGGAGTTCCTCGCCACCGCGCAGGCACGTCGCCGTTATTGGGCCAGGGCAATGCTGGGTTGGCCACGGGTGCGCCTTGCCCAACCGAACAGGGCGCATCAGGCCCTGGCGACGTTGCAGCAACGTGGGATCATCAGTGGCCTGATCACGCAAAACGTCGACACGCTGCACGATCAGGCCGGCAGCCACGAGGTGATCGAGTTGCATGGCAGCTTGCACCGGGTGCTGTGCCTGGATTGCCGGCAGCGCAGCGAGCGCGACGCGATCCAGCGGCGGATGGAAATCGACAACCCGCACTTTGCGCATGTCCATGCGGTGCAGGCGCCTGACGGCGATACCTTGCTCGACCCTGTTTTCGAGGAGCACTTCCAGGTTCCATGCTGCCCCCACTGCGAGGGGCAACGGCTGAAACCGGACGTGGTGTTCTTTGGTGAAAACGTGGCGCCCGCTACCGCAGCCAGAGCCATGGCTGCCGTGCATGATGCCGAAGGGCTGCTGGTGGTGGGATCATCGCTGATGGCTTATTCGGCGTTTCGCCTGTGCAAGGCGATGGTGGAACAGGGCAAGCCGGTGATTGCCATCAACCTGGGCAAGACCCGCGGGGATGAGCTCCTGCAGGTAAAGATCGAAGCGCAGTGTGAGCAATTATTACCTCTGCTGGTCGAGCGCCTGTAGGAGCGAGCGTGCTCGCGAAAAACCCACAGGCGCCGTGCAACTTTATCCACTTTACCAAACGCTATCACGCGACCCAGCGCACGAAAAATGACGCCCAAGTCACGTTTCTCCTGCATCTCCCCGCCCCCACAACGATTTATGTAGTGCCTAAAAATAATCACTACATAATCGTTGACGTAAGCTTTTTGTCCTTGCATTATCGAGACGTCTCCCGGATCGGGAGTGTTGGTAACACGCGTTTTGAACAGGCTCGTCTGACCGCCGAGCTGTTTTTCCGGATGTGCACTGCCCACAAGGCAGATTGATGAAGCTGACTGGCCCCGAAAGGGAACGGTACAAGGAGCTAAAGCGCTGCTTGTCTTCGTTATGAAAGCGTTGCGTAGCGGTTCATCAGCAAAACTACATGCATCGGTTCACGACCCTGCCCGTATTCGGCAGACCGTCACTGACGCCCGGTTTTCTGAGCCGGAGACAACTTTGAAGTGTTAACGAATCAATTGATAGATCGCCAACTGGTCAAGGGGCTTACACATGAATCTGAACAACCAACCTACTATTGATGAACTGGCTGAGATGTTTGCCGCGCAGAAAGACACACTCGACGACCATATCCTGTGGATTGGCAAATCGGGCGAAGTTCAACTTGACTGCGTAGCGCCTCACACCGAGGAAGCCGAGTTCGACCGCAATCACCGTGAACTGGCGGCGCGCCTGAAGATGTACCGTCGCGGCCAGGGTTATGTCGGCAAGAAAGCGGCGGCCGATCGCAACTTCATCGAGCAGGTATTCGACACACTTAACAATGCCTGGGCGTCTTTCAAAGACAGCTCGCAAGTTAAAGTGATAGATCGTTACTACTAAGTAGTTGTTCTAATGTGGGGGCTGGCGTGCCAGTCCCCACTTTTATTATGTGGTGTACTCAAAAAGTTGGAAACCGCCCCTTCCCCGCTTCATCTTTAAAGATATCGAACAGCACCTGCGCCGCTGCCGACAGTTCATGCCCAGGCTTGGTCAGTACGCCAATAGGCCGCTCGATCACCGGGCCGGTCAAGGTGATGCAACGGGCACCCGCCTCCTCCATCTGCCGTGCGCACAATGCCGGCACAGCACTGACCCCCAAGCCGCTGGCAACCATCTTGCCCACCGTAGCCAATTGATGGCTTTCCAGCGCCACGGGCAGTTTCATCTGCAAGGCGCCCAAGTGCTCTTCCAGCATGACCCGCACCGTCGATGGACGCTGGAGGGTAATGAAGGGTTGCTCCAGCAGCGTTTTCCAGTCGATCTCGGCCACCTGTGCCAAAGGCGAATCGCCCGGTACCACGGCGATAAACCGGTCCAGGTACAACGGCGTGAACGCCAGTGACGAACCGTCGGACGGCTCGAACGCCACGCCCAGTTCGACCTGGCGATCGCGCACCATCTCCAGCACCTGCTCGTTGATCAAGTCATGCACCGTCACGTTCACCTGAGGGTAACGCGCGCGGAATATCTTCAGGATCGGTGGCAGCAGATTGCCGGCAAATGACGGCATCGCCGCCACCGTTACACGCCCGCGTTGCAGGGTGAAGCGTTGGCGCAGTTCGTCCTCGGCGTTGTCCCAGTCGGCAATCAATCGGCGCGCCAGCGGCAGCAGGGATTCGCCTTCGGGCGTCAGCGCGACATTGCGTGTATTGCGGCTGAACAGGCGCCCGCCCAGGCCTTCTTCCAGGCCTTTGATCGTCAGGCTCAGCGCCGATTGGGACAGGTGCAGACGCTCACACGCAGCGGCAAAACTCAGGCTCTGGGCCACGGCCAGGAAGGCACGCATTTGTTTAATAGTCATAGGAAGCTCCAAGCGACAAGTTGAAAGCTGCAAGTCAAAGCAGTCGCCGACTAGGCTTGAAGCTCGCGGCTTGAGGCTGATTATGCTGTTTTCCAAACCAATCAACCTTAAAAAACAACTTAACAAATCAATCCTTCAGCGCAACACTCGGTCCATTGGCTGGCCCACAAACAATAAAAGAGGTGCATATGGCAGGTTTCGATAAGCGCGTGGCGTCCTACGAAGAAGCGCTGGCAGGCCTGGAAGACGGCATGACCGTACTCTCCGGCGGTTTTGGCCTGTGCGGCATTCCGGAAAACCTCATCAATGAGATCAAGCGCAAAGGCACCCGTGACCTGACCGTGGTGTCCAACAACTGCGGCGTCGACGGTTTCGGCCTGGGCGTGCTGCTGGAAGAAAAGCAGATCCGCAAGGTGATCGCTTCCTACGTGGGCGAAAACGCTCTGTTCGAAAAGCAGTTGCTCAGCGGCGAAATCGAAGTGGTGCTGACCCCCCAGGGCACCCTCGCGGAAAAAATGCGTGCAGGCGGCGCCGGCATCCCGGCCTTCTTTACCGCCACCGGGGTCGGCACTCCTGTCGCCGAAGGCAAGGAAACCCGCGAATTCAACGGCCGCCCCTACCTGATGGAAGAGTCCATCACCGGTGACTTCGCTATCGTCAAAGGCTGGAAAGCCGATCACTTCGGCAACGTCATCTATCGTCACACCGCCCAGAACTTCAACCCGCTGGCCGCCACCGCCGGCAAGATCACCGTGGTCGAAGTCGAGGAAATCGTCGAACCGGGCGAACTGGACCCGGCGCAGATCCACACCCCTGGCATCTACGTCGACCGGATCATCTGCGGCACCTTCGAGAAGCGCATCGAACAGCGCACCGTCCGCAAATAATCCACGTCCAGAACAATAAGAGGAATCAACCATGGCTCTTACCCGCGAACAAATGGCTCAACGCGTCGCCCGCGAAATGCAGGACGGTTTCTACGTCAACCTCGGCATCGGCATTCCAACCCTGGTGGCCAACTACATTCCCGACGGCATGGAAGTGATGCTGCAATCGGAGAATGGCCTGCTCGGCATGGGGCCGTTCCCGACTGAAGACACCATTGACGCCGACATGATCAACGCCGGCAAGCAAACCGTCACCGCACGCATCGGCGCCTCGATTTTCTCCTCCGCCGAGTCCTTTGCGATGATTCGCGGCGGCCACGTCGACCTCACCGTACTCGGCGCCTTTGAAGTCGACGTCCAGGGCAACATCGCCTCGTGGATGATTCCCGGCAAGCTGGTCAAGGGCATGGGCGGCGCGATGGACCTGGTGGCCGGTGCGGAAAATATCATCGTGATCATGACCCATGCGTCCAAGGACGGTGAGTCGAAACTGCTCAGCCAATGCAGCCTGCCGCTGACCGGCGCCCACTGCATCAAGCGCGTGCTGACGGACCTGGCCTACCTGGAAATCGAAAATGGCGCTTTTGTCCTCAAGGAACGCGCACCTGGCGTCAGCGTTGAAGAGATTGTCAGCAAGACCGCCGGTAAACTGATCGTCCCGGACCACGTTCCAGAAATGCATTTCCAGTGAGGACAGATTCCATGCAAGACGTCGTGATTGTTGCTGCCACCCGCACCGCCGTGGGCAGCTTCCAGGGTTCGCTGGCCACTGTCCCGGCCCCTGAACTGGGCGCTGCGGTGATTCGTCGCCTGCTGGAGCAGACCGGCCTCAACCCGGCCGAAGTCGATGAAGTGATTCTCGGCCAGGTACTCACCGCAGGCAGCGGCCAGAACCCGGCGCGCCAGGCCTCGATTCTCGCCGGCCTGCCCCACGCCGTGCCGAGCCTGACCCTGAACAAGGTGTGCGGCTCCGGCCTCAAGGCCCTGCACCTGGGGGCGCAGGCGATCCGTTGCGGCGACGCGGACGTGATCATCGCAGGCGGCATGGAAAACATGAGCCTGGCGCCGTACGTATTGCCCGCCGCGCGCACCGGTTTGCGCATGGGCCACGCCAAGATGATCGACAGCATGATCACCGACGGCCTGTGGGATGCGTTCAATGACTACCACATGGGCATTACCGCCGAAAACCTGGTGGACAAGTACGGCATCAGCCGTGAGGCGCAGGACGCCTTTGCCGCTGCCTCCCAGCAAAAAGCAATCGCCGCCCTCGAGGCCGGACGGTTTGCCGATGAGATCACACCGATCCTGATTCCCCAGCGCAAGGGCGACCCTCTGGTCTTCGACGTGGACGAACAGCCGCGTGCCGGTACCACCGCCGAGTCCCTGGCCAAGCTCAAACCCGCCTTTAAAAAGGACGGCAGCGTCACCGCCGGCAACGCCTCCAGCCTTAACGACGGCGCCGCAGCGGTGCTGTTGATGAGCGCCGCTAAAGCCAAGGCTCTCGGCCTGCCCGTGCTGGCACGAATCGCCAGCTATGCCAACGCCGGGGTTGACCCGGCAATCATGGGCATCGGCCCGGTCTCGGCCACCCGCCGCTGCCTGGACAAGGCCGGCTGGCAGTTGGGCGACCTGGATTTGATCGAAGCCAACGAAGCCTTCGCCGCGCAATCCCTGGCGGTGGGCAAAGAGCTGGAATGGGACGCCGAAAAGGTCAACGTCAACGGCGGCGCCATCGCCATCGGCCACCCGATTGGTGCTTCAGGCTGCCGCGTGCTGGTGACCCTGCTGCACGAAATGATCAAGCGCGACGCCAAAAAAGGCTTGGCAACACTGTGCATCGGTGGCGGCCAAGGCGTAGCCCTCGCCCTCGAACGCGGCTGATCATCCAAGAGCAACACGGAAAAGGCCCGGTTCCACGAAAACCGGGCCTTTTCTTTATTGATCGTTTGATCGTTCCCTCGCTGCGCGTGGGAATGCATCCCGTGACGCTCCGCGTCACCCTTGCGCAGGTGCCGGATCCTGCGCCGAAAGCGGGACGCGGAGCGTCCGGGGCGGCATTCCCACGCAGAGCGTGGGAACGATCAAACGCCGCAAGAAATCAGCGCTTCATACAACGCTGATAGCGCTCATCCACACGTTTGGCAAACCACGCCGTGGTCAGGTTGCGGGTAATCTTCGGGCTCTTGAGCACGATGCCCGGCAGGATTGCCCGTGGCAATGGTTTGCCGGCAGCCTTGTCAGCCAGGGCGAACACGCGCTTGTAGAGGGTGGTGTCCTCGAAGTCCAACGCTTCGCCTTGCTCCAGTTGACTGCGAATGCTGGGGTTGCGCATATCCAGTTTCGCCCCCAACGAACGCACCGCCAACTCAGTGGTGCCGGGCAGCAACGAACCGTAGCGAATCAAATCCCCATCCAGCGCCAATTCGGCGCCAGAGGCACGGCTGACGGCGGCCTGGAACGCAGCATTGCGGCTGGCGTACCAACCTGCATTGAAATCGGCAAAGCGGTACAGCGGCTGGTCATAGCTGACCGGGTAGCCCAGCAGATGGGCGATACCAAAGTACATGCCGCCACGGCGAGTGAACACTTCGCGGCGAATCGTACCGTCTACCGTGTAGGGATAACCCCGTGCCTGTTTTTGCGCAAAGTCGATGCTGACCTGCATCGGGCCGGCGGTGTGCACCGGGTTGAAGCCGCCAAACAGCGTGTTGCCCAACGGCACGACGCCGATGAAATCGTCGAAGATCCAGCTCAGGTCCTTCTCGGTGCGCGCAGCATTCAAACGCTCGGCGTAGGTTTTGCCGGTGGGCGAGCGCAATTGCAAGGCGCTGCGCACGACAAACGCCGGCACATGAACCTTCCCGGCACGCCGCAGGATTTCGTCCTGGGCGATCTTGCCCATGCCCGGCACCGGTGGGTCGACCTGATAGGTGGACTCCTGCTCGGTCACCGCCAGTACGGCGCAGATATTTTCGGTGCTGGGGTAGATCTTCTGGGTGTCGAACGCGGTGTAGATATCCTGGGCCCAACCTTCGCGGTCCGCGACCTTGGCCGGCAGCAGGCGCACGATCTGCGTCTTCACCTCGGCCTCGCTGCGCTCGGGTTGCTGCGGACCGCGTGAGGTGGAGCAACCGGCCAGCACCAGTAAAGTTGCAAGGCAGAGGATCAGGCGGCTTGAATACATATGGCTTCCTTGGTGAACGGCGGGTCGGGCGATGGGGATATCGACAGGCAAGTCTAACCGGGGTTCGTGGGTATGCCGAACTCACTGCGACTCTGGCTGAAACTTCCCACATAACCGTCGGATAAGCTCTACTCCCCGCCTCTGAAAACCGCTGCAAAGTCCTTCGCCTGATTAAACAGTGCGAGGGATTGCAGATGGTTTTTCCAGTTAAAGCCCTGATCGACAGGGCTCACCCATGATCGACGCAACCAGCCAAGCCATTGGCTTCCTGGTGTTGGCCGCGATGGATGCAAAGACGCGGGACGTCGAATCCATCCTCAGCGATTTCCGGGGCTGCCTGCACCCATACGACACCTGGGCTCAAAGCTTTTTCAGCTTTTCGGCACTGAATGTCGAGCAAGTGTTCAAGGTGGGAGAAGAAGTAGCGCTCGTAGCGCCGATCAATCGGTCCCTCTTTCCCAGCAGCACGGTCGCCACGTGTACAGCCAACGGCACGTTGACCCTGGTGCATATGTTCCAGAGTTCGCGATTCGTGCCGATCGGCAACACGCCGGTCGTGGTGCAGCGCATCGATCCAGACGGCGGTCCGCTGGGGGACCCACTCCATAAAATCATCGGTCCCAGTGGCATTCTGGAAATCACCGAGTGTGATCGCAACCTGAAGTACCGAGTCAGTTTCTACCCCGACGTTTCTTCGGAGCATTTCAAGGCGCTGTACGCTTCTTATCAGTCGGTCATTGCGTCACTGGAAGGCTGGTTGCGCAGCGAGTGGGGGACCACTTTCGAACCCCTGTGGAAGGGGTACTCCGAGGCAAACTTCCTCGAACGCTACCTTTCGCTGTACGGCGCCTATGCCCGAGGTTTCAGCGACTCCCTTTACTCAATCTGGGACGACGTAGAGCAGTTATTTCAATGGCTGTCAGCCCCCCTGGCCAATGCTGAAAAGCTGCTGCATTACTTTTCCCAGGACGAGTTTGAAAAATTACTGACGTTAAGTGCCGAGACGCTCGCCAAGGGTCTGCTGGTGCTGAGCGACGAGCCGTTGCTGTTCATTTACCTGGCGGCGCTGGTCAGTTGGATGCGCATGCTGCCACCGCCCTATATGAACGAAATGCTGGGCGAGATTGGCGCCGAGGTCGTCATCAATCTGTTACTGGGCCTGGCGACCGGCGGCATGGGTATTGTGCTGCGCATAAGCACGAAAGTGCTGGCTGGCATTAAGTCGCGCCGGGTGCGCAGGTGGCTGGAGCAGATAGCCGAGCAGTTCGGGAAAGTTCGCCTGGTCGGGCATAGCGAAGCGCTCAAGCCGGTGCTGCTGAGCAGCGCGGCGACGCCGATCAAGGCAGTGCCGGTGGCGCCGTTGAAGGCGGGCGAGCATCTGGTTTCGAACCCCGTACCGATGGTTCGCAACAAAACGCAGCGTACGGCGTTGGTGCGCCAGGAGCCGGTGGATGATGTGCCTGCCGTGGCGTCCAACCCGAAGGGCGATGCGGCGGCTTCTGCGGACAAGACCGTTACTCACGGTTGCCCCGTATCGATGGTCACCGGCGAGGAAC
>NZ_CVTX01000091.1:0-6599 GCF_900005715.1 Pseudomonas sp. 34 E 7 | reverse complement strand
CTGTTGACTGTGACACCGCAATCGGGGGCAAGCCCCCTCCCACATTGGATAATGCCGTCCTGATCCGCCTCGTAATGGTCAGCATCGCTGGGAATTCTGACCGCACGGCGACAAGCTCACCAATCGGCGGAGTAATGGGGATCAAAATGTGGGAGGGGGCTTGCCCCCGATGGCAGTGTGTCAGTCAATACATCTGTTGACTGTGACACCGTAATCGGGGGCAAGCCCCCTCCCACATTGGATACGGGTTACCCCATCGCCTGCGCCAGGCTGCGGATGAACGCGGCGCTGTCGATAATGCCGTCATGGTCAGTCTCGATCATCACCGAACGCTCGATGCGTCCCTGGCTGATCACTGTCGCCATCTGCTGTTCAATCAATTCCCTGAAGCGCCCTGCCCGGCTCATGGACGCCCACCAGCAACTGACTGGCGCCTTGATCGGCTTGAAGTCCGACGCGACCATGCGTTCGCTCAACGCGCGGTCGACGTCCCAGGCAATCTGCGCTTCGTTGCCGTGCAGCAATTGCTCCTTGATGGCGGTAAAGGTTTCGCCCAAGGCCTGCTCAGCCCAGCTCACGAACCCTTGCCATTGACCCATTTCATCCTCGGCATCGCGCTGGCACTGCTCCCAGGCACGCTGTATCGCCTCGGCGAACTCAGGGAACATCACGCCCAGTAACGCCGCGCGGCGCTCGTTGGCCGACACCTCACGATCTTCCCCCACGTCCACCGCATCCCAGTAGGGCTTGACCCACTGCGGCGGCGCGGCGTCGATCCACCCCACAAACTCCACCTCACGCCCCGCCTGTTCCAGGCCGTGCGCCACTTCCATCGCCAGGTTGCCGCCCAACGACCAACCTGCCAGGCGGAACGCCCCGTGGGGCTGGGCCATCAGCAATTGTGCGGTGTAATCCTCGACCATCACTTGCCAGTGCGGCACCGCAGCGCCCTCCTCGGCCAATGCTCGGCACATCACCCCGAATACCGGGCGCTGCTCGCGCAGTGCCAAGGCAATCGCGGTGTAGCAATGCACCGAGCCAAAGCTTGGATGGAACAGGAACAACGGCGTGCCTTCGGTCTGCTGGTTGAGCCTGACGATCAACGACGTTCGGTTATCGCCCTGCAAGCAGCTGACCTGCCCTGCCACAGTCGGATTGAGCATCAACTGGCTGACCGACAAATTCACACCGCTGGCCTTGCGGATGCGCTCCTTGAGCATCAGTACCCGCAACGAATGGCCACCCAGTTCGAAGAAATTGTCGTGCAGCCCCACGCGTTCCACGTCCAGCACCTCGCTCCAGATCGCCGCGACCTGCTGCTCTATTTCGCTGCGGGGTGCCTGGTACTGCCCGGTGCCGTGGGCCTCTGGCTTGGGTAATGCCTTGCGATCCAGCTTGCCGTTCGGGCTCAGCGGCATCTGCGCCAATACCACCCACTGCGCCGGCACCATATAGTCCGGCAACTGCGCGGCCAGGTGCGCAACCAACGCGGCTTTCCAATCGTCCTGCGGCTGTTGCAGCACCAGGTAACCCACCAGGTGGGTGCCGTCGACCGCGAGCACTGCCGCTTCACGGATGCTGCTGTGTTCCAGCAGGCGCGCTTCGATCTCACCCAGCTCGATGCGCAGCCCGCGCAGTTTGACCTGATGGTCGATGCGCCCGGCGTATTCAATCACGCCATCGTCGCGATAACGTGCCAGGTCGCCGGTGCGATACAGGCGCGTGCCGCTGCCGAACGGATCGGTGACAAAACGCTCGGCGGTCAGCGCGGGACGACGGTGATAACCCCGCGCCAGCCCGACCCCACCCAGATACAACTCACCCAACACACCGACCGGCGCCGGTTCCAGGTTGGCGTCCAGCACATAGCACGAAAGGTTGGCGATTGGCCGGCCGATCGGCACGGCGTCGCGGCCCTCTTCGACGCAGGTCCAGTGGGTCACGTCGATTGCCGCTTCGGTGGGGCCATACAAGTTGTACAACCCGGCGCCGGGTAGCTTGGCGAAGACCTGCTGCTGGGCGTCGGCGGGCAGCGCTTCGCCACTGCAGACAATGCGTTGCAGGCTGTGACACGAGGCCACCTCTGCGCCTTGCAGGAAGGCTTGCAGCATGGACGGCACGAAATGCAGCGTGGTGATTTGGTGCGCGTTGATCAGGCTGACCAGCCGCGCCGGGTCACGATGGTCGCCCGGTGCGGCCACCACCAGGCGTGCGCCGGTCATCAATGGCCAGAAGAACTCCCACACCGACACGTCAAAGCTGAACGGCGTTTTCTGCAGCACGCTGTCACGGGCCTCGAGGCCATACGCCTGCTGCATCCAGCACAGCCGGTTGGTCAGTGCACGATGGCGGTTGCCGGCGCCCTTGGGCTGGCCGGTGGAGCCGGAGGTGTAGATCACATAGGCGAGGTTTTCGCCGTGCACGGCGACGTTCGGGTTGTGGACGCTGAAGGCGTCCGGCGAGGCGTCGCCGCTTTCCAGCACCAGGCATTGCACGCCGGCTGGCACCGGCAGTTGCGCCTGCAGATGGGCCTGGGTCAACAGCAGTTGCACAGCGCTGTCCTGCAGCATGTAGGCCAGTCGCTCACGCGGGTATTCCGGGTCCAGCGGCACGTAGGCACCGCCCGCCTTGAGCACCGCCAACAGGCCCACGACCATTTCGATCGAGCGCTCCAGCGCCAGCCCCACCAGTACGTCCGGGCCGACGCCGGCAGCGATCAGGCGATGGGCCAGGCGGTTGGCCCGGGCGTTCAATTCGGCGTAGCTCAAGGTGTGCCCGGCAAACAGCAGCGCCGGGGCCTGCGGCGTGCGATGCACTTGCGCCTCGATCAACTGATGCACCGCTTGATCCAGAGGATATTCCACCGCAGTGGCGTTCCATGTCTGCACCAGCGTTGCGCGCTCGGCGGCGGCCAGGGTTGGCAATGCGCCCAGGGGTTGGGAAGCATCGTCTGCCAATGCCATGAGTAATTGCTGGAAGTGCTCGGCCAGGCGCTGGATGTGCGCTGCGCTGAAGGCCTTGCGGTCGTAGTTGAACTCCACGCCCAGGCTGTCGCCTATCGCCAGCAGGACCGTCAATGGGTAGTGGGTCTGCTCCAGGCTTTGCACCGCGCCAAAGCGCAGCCCCGACGGCGCGCCCTGCTCCAGGGCCTCGGACACCGGGTAGTTTTCGAAGACCAGGATACTGTCGAACAGCGCTTCGCCACCCAGCCCGGCCCAGCGCTGGATCTCGAACAACGGTGTGTGTTCCTGCTCACGCAAGCTCAGGTTCTGCTGCTGGACCTGCTGCAGCCACTGACTGACCGACATCTGTGCATCCGGGGTCGCCACCACCGGCAAGGTGTTGATGAACAGGCCGACCTGCTGTTCAATCCCGCGCAATTGCGCCGGACGCCCTGCCACTGTAGCGCCGAACGCCACGGTGGCGTGCCCGGTGTGGTGCTGCAGCAGCAACAGCCAGGCGCTTTGCACCAAGGTGTTGAGGGTGACTTTGTTGCGCTGGACGAACGCTTTGAGACGCTCGGTCTGCGGCGCGTCAAGACTCAGGCGATGCTCACCGTTAATCGCCAGGGCCGTGTCGTCCTGCACCTGTGCGCCACGCGCCAGGCGCGTAGGTTCCTGCAAGTTGATCAACTGGTCTTTCCAGAACGCCTGGCTGAGTGCCTTGTCCTGGGCGTGCAGCCAGGCAATGTAATCGCGATAACGCCCGGTCGGCACCGGCAATGGTTCACCTGCATAGTGTTGCAGGACTTCGCCAAACAACTGCGAACCGCTCCAGCCGTCCATCAGGATATGGTGATTGGTGTAGATCAAGTGATAGCTCGACCCACCGGTGCGCACTACCGTCAGGCTCAACAGCGGCGCCTGTTCCAGCACAAAGCCCTGGGCCCGCGCCGACTCGGCCAGGCTGTCGAGGGATAAGGCAGCATCGTCGCGCGCTTGCCAGTCCAGCTCGACAAACGGCAGGCGAACCTGCTTGTAGACCACCTGCAAGGGCTGCTCCAGCTCGGCCTGCCAGACAAAACCGCTGCGCAGGATCTCATGACGCTCGACCGCCGCCTGCCACGCTTGGTGGAAGCGCGGTACATCCAGGCCGTGCACGTCGATGCGCATCTGGTTGATGTAGTCACCCGAGCCTTCGCCGTACAGCGACTGGAACAGCATGCCCTGCTGCATCGGTGACAGCGGGTACAGGTCTTCGACCTCGGCGGCGTTCAGCGCCAGGTCATCGAGCTGCTGCTGGGTCAGGTTCGCCAGGGGGAAGTCGGACGGCGTCACGCCCCGGTTGGCCGGCTCGCAGCAGTGGTCGATCAGGGCCTTGAGTTCCCGTGCGTATTCATCGGCCAGTTGCTGGACAGTCGCTTGCGCGAACATCGCCTGGCTGAAACTCCAATTGAGCCTCAACTCGCCGCCATACACCTGGCCGTTGATTTCCAGCCAGTTACCCAACGGCGCCTCCGGGCTTTGCTCGGCACCGCTGGCGTCGCCGGAAGGCGTAAACAGCCCTGGCCGCTCGGCGCTGTCGAAGCTGACGTCGAACTGTCCCAGGTAGTTGAACGTGATGCGCGGGCGTGGCAACGCGGCCAAGGCCTGCCGGGCCTCGGCATCGCCCAGGTAACGCAGGGCGCCAAAGCCCAGGCCCTTGTCGGGGACGGCGCGCAGTTGTTCCTTGATCTGTTTGAGGGAGCTGGCCAGGGTGGTGGCCGGCAGCAATTTCAACGGGTAAAGGCTGGTGAACCATCCGACGGTGCGGGTCAGGTCGATCTCGTCGAACAGGTCTTCGCGGCCGTGGCCTTCGAGCCTGATCAACATCGACTCATCACCGGTCCAGCGCGTGATCACACGGGCCAGGGCGGTCAGCAACAGGTCGTTGATCTGGGTGCGATAGGCACTCGGCGCGTCCTGCAGCAAGCGACGGGTGTAGACCGGGTCCAGCTGCGTACTCACACTCAGCGCCAGGTGGTTGCTCAGGCTGGCCTGCGGGTCGGCGCCCGGCAAGCCGGACGGACTGCCGTGCAGTTGCGCCTGCCACCAGACCAGTTCGTGTTGCAGTGCCTCACTGCGCGCATACGTCTGCAGGCGTTCAGCCCAGGCGCGGGTGGCGCTGGTCTTGGCCGGCAGTTGCACGGCGGCGCCCTGGGCCAGTTGCTGATAGGTGCTTTGCAAATCTTCGAGCAGGATGCGCCAAGACACGCCGTCAACCACCAGGTGATGGATGACCAGCAACAATCGCTGGGACCCGTCGGCCAGTTGCGCCAGCACCGCACGCAACAAGGGCCCCGCCTCCAGGTCGAGGCTGCGCTGGGCTTCTTCGCCCAGGGCGTCAAGTTCCTCGACTGTATTCAAGGTGGTCTGCCACAGCACCTGGTCGGCCTGGTGCAGGTGCGGCCCACGGTACGCCGCACTCCAGCCCGCCGGCCCCTGCACAAATGTGCTGCGCAAGGCATCGTGGTGCACGATCAGCGCCTCAAGCGCGGCCACCAGCAGCGGCACCTGCAAGGGCTGGTGCGGTTGCAGCACCACCGATTGGTTCCAGTGGTGACGCTGGGGGATGTCATCGGCAAAAAACGCCTGCTGCACCGGCAACAGCAGCAGCTCGCCGCTCAGTGCCGACTGATCCAGCAGCACTGCGCCCTCGCCTTCCCGGGCGACTGCCGCCAGGCTCTGCACGGTCTGGTGCTGGAACAGGTCCTTGGGCGAAAAGCGCACGCCGACCTGACGCGCCCGGCTGACCACCTGGATCGACATGATCGAGTCGCCGCCCAGCTCAAAGAAGTTGTCATGCAAGCCCACTTGCGGCAGGCGCAGCACGTCGCACCAGATCGCGGCGATCTTGCGCTCCAGTTCGCTCTGGGGCGCTACATACACCTGCTGCATCAGGCTTACATCCGGCAGCGGCAGGCCCTTGCGGTCGAGCTTGCCGTTGGGGGTCAGCGGCATGCGTTCGAGGAACATCAGGTGGGTAGGCACCATGTAGTCCGGCAAACGGGTTTTCAAGGCGCGACGCAGGGTTTCGCGGCCGTTGGCCTGGGCGACGGCATCGTCGAGCAGGGCCGGATCAAGCGGCACCACGTAGGCCACCAACTGCTTGCCGGTCGGACCTTCCTGGGCCACCACCACGGTTTCGCCGACGCTGTCCTGTTCGCGCAGGCGCGCTTCGATTTCACCCAGTTCGATACGGAAACCACGGATCTTGACCTGATGGTCGACACGCCCCAGGTAGTCCACCACGCCGTCCGGACGCCCACGGGTCAGGTCGCCGCTGCGATACACGCGGCTGCCGGGCTTGCCGAACGGGTCCGGCACGAAACGTTCGGCGGTCAACGCCGGACGCTCCAGGTAACCCCGGGCCACGCCCTCGCCGCCCAGGTACAACTCACCGGCCACGCCGATGGGTTGCAGGTTGAGCTGCGCGTCCAGCACGTAGCCGCTGCGGTTGCCGAGCAAAGTGCCGATGGGCGCGTAGACGGCGCCGCACGGGTCACCCTTGCGCGCCTTCCACAGCAGCGGCGTGACCACGGTTTCGGTGGGGCCGTAGCCGTTGAACAGGTAGGTCGGCTTCAGCGCGCGCCAGGCCAGGTCGTAGCTGGCCTGGGCCAC
>NZ_CVTX01000054.1:0-1654 GCF_900005715.1 Pseudomonas sp. 34 E 7 | reverse complement strand
TGCAGGGTCGCCCCCGAGCTGTACCAGCTCACGCCGGCAGCACCGTCCGAGACCACCACATGTTCCACGCCCTGTTGATGCAACTGGCGGATGGCATCGGTGGCGTTATCCAGCGCCTGGGCAAGCTCTTCAGTATTGGGCTTGACCATCCAGGGGCCCGCCTTCAACCCGGCGCGCAAGGCTTCGCCGCTGGTGTCCAGGGCCACTTTCAAACCGAGGTTTTTCAATTGCTCGATCAGTGCCTGAAACCATTGCGGGCTGACGCCACGCGGCAAGCTGCCGGCGACCACCACCGCGTCGAAGTCAGGGCCGATCAGCGCAAGTCGCTTGAGCAGTTCGGCTTGCGCCTGCTCGCTCACCAGCGGCCCCGGTGCGTTGATGTCGGTGACCCGGCCATCCTGTTCGGCAATCTTGATATTGCTGCGGGTTTCCCCCGGCACGCGAACGAACGCGTCGCCAAACCCACGGTGGGCGATCAGTGCTTCGAACGCCTGCGGGTTGTCCTCACCGAGAAAGCCGCCCACGGTCACCGCGTGGCCGAGGTCCGCCAGCACCTGCGCCACGTTCACGCCCTTGCCGGCGGCATGGGTGATGAGCGTTTCGCTGCGATTGACTGCACCGGGTTCCAGGCGCGCCAGGCGTACCGTGAGGTCCAACGCCGGGTTCAGCGTCAGGGTCAAAATCCTTGCCATTTACACGGCCTCCACTAGAGCACGTACTTCGGCGGGCGAGCCCACCGCGAGTGCCTGTTGCGCCAGGCCCTGGGCCTGGCTCAGGCTGAATTCACGCACCCGCGCCTTCACTTCGGGGATGCTGCGGGCCGACACGCTCAACTCGTCCACACCCAGGCCAATCAGCACCGGCACCGCCAGCGGGTCCGCCGCCAGCTCGCCGCACACGCCGACCCATTTGCCATGGGCATGGGCGGCACGCACGGTGATGTCGATCAGTTGCAGCACGGCCGGGTGCAGGCCATCGGCCTGGGCCGACAGTGTCGGGTGCCCACGGTCGATGGCCAGGGTGTATTGGGTCAGGTCGTTGGTGCCGACGCTGAAAAAGTCGACTTCCCGGGCGAGCACCGGCGCCAGCAGCGCGGCCGACGGCACTTCGATCATGATCCCCAGTTGCAGGTCGGCCACCGGGATTTCCAGGCGCAGACGCTCGGTCATGTCCCGAGCCGCGCGCCATTCATCCACGCTGCCGACCATGGGGAACATGATGCGCAACGGCCGGTTGTCCGCCGAACGCAACAGCGCGCGCAGTTGCGCTTCCATGATCTGCGGGCGTTGCAGGGTCAGGCGAATGCCGCGCACGCCGAGGAAGGGGTTTTCTTCCTCGGCAATCGGCCAGTACGGCAGCGGTTTATCGCCGCCCACATCGAGGGTGCGTACCACCAGCGGGCGCCCGTCAAGACCGTCGAGTACGCGGCGGTATTCAGCTTCCTGGGTGGCTTCGTCCGGCGCTTGCGGGTGGGCCATGAAAATCAGCTCGGTGCGTAACAGGCCGATGCCCTCGGCGCCCTGCTCCACCGCCGCGGCCACTCCGGCGCTTTCGCCGATATTGGCGAACACTTCCACCGCGTGGCCGTCGCGGGTCAGCGCCGGTTCATGGCGTTGCGCAGAGGCGGCTTGCAGGCGTTGTTCGCGGGTGTCGC
>NZ_CVTX01000031.1:0-1743 GCF_900005715.1 Pseudomonas sp. 34 E 7 | reverse complement strand
TGCCGAGTGGTGGGGCAAGAGCGTTTTGCTTACTTTTGCGCTTTTCAAAAGTGAGCCGCCGTCAGGGCGGAACCCTAAGTGGCCGTGACCGCAGTAACGGATATGTACTCGTTCCAATCCAACATCCTGGTCGGCCCAGAGGCCGCCATCGGGGGCAAGTCGAATCGTCGCACCGCCCCTCCCACATTTACCTCATCGGCCATACATAAAAAAAGGCCGCACCCTGCCAAGGAAACGGCCCAAAAATCGTCGAGGCTGTTGTGCAACTAACGAGCGGTTATCACCGACAGCTTGGTAATCCCCGCGCGCTCGATAGACGCCATGGCTCGCGCCACTTCGCCGTAATTCACTCCATCGTCAGCCTGCAGTTGCACCCGCACATCGGGGTCCTTGGCCTTGGCCGCCTGCAGGCTGAATTCCAGCAGGTCCGGCTGGATTTCGTCCTTGTTGATAAACAGCTTGCCGGCACCGTCGATGCTCACCACCAACGGGTCTTTCTGCTCGACCGGGGCCACGGCCTCGGTCTTGGGCAGGTTGATCGGGATCGAGTTGGTCAGCAGCGGCGCCGTGACGATAAACACCACCAGCAGCACCAGCATCACATCCACCAGCGGCGTGACGTTGATCTCGCTCAGCACCTCATCACTGTCTTGCGTGGAAAAGGCCATCTCAGGACGCCTCCTTCACTTTCTGCGGGTTGCCGACGCTGGCTTTGTTCAGCGCCGGATGCAGCAGCACACGGAAGGCGTTCTTTTGCGCCAGGCTGTAGAAGTCGTGGGCAAAGTCGTCAAGGTCGGCAGCCGTCAGCTTCAGGCGGCGCAGGAAATAGTTGTAGACCAGCACCGCCGGCACCGCGACGGCAATCCCCACCCCCGTCGCGACCAGCGCCGCACCGATGGGCCCGGCCACGGTTTCCAGGCTGGCTGAACCGGCGGCGCTGATGCCCTTGAGCGCCTCCATGATGCCCCACACGGTGCCGAACAGGCCGATAAACGGCGAGGTACTGCCGATACTGGCGACCACCGCCAAGCCGGTTTCCAGGGAGCGGCGCTCACGCACGATTTGCTGGCGCAAGGCCCGCTCGAGGCGGTCCTGGTGATTGATGGCCTGGCTCAGGTCAGCCGCGTGCTGCGTATCGCCAACCTGGATCGCGGCATACCCGGCCCGAGCCACCCGTGCCGCCGCACCCGGTTGGGTGTCGGCCAACTCGGCGGCGGCGTCGAGGCTCGATGCGGCCCAGAACTGTTTATGAAACTTGCGATCCTGGGCCTTGAGACGCCCGAACTGCACGCCCTTCAACAATGCCAAGCCCCAGGTGGCGACTGAAAAGACCACCAGCAACCAGATCACCGCGCTTTCGATGGATTCAAGTGGAGATGCCAAAGCCATGATGTTTTCCCTCTGTGCCGCAGAATAATTAATGAATCTTGAAATCGATCGGTACGCTGACCCAGCCGTCCTGGGCCACTTCACCCTGCTTGGCCGGCACGAAGCTCCAACGCTTCACGGCGGCCAATGCGGCGTCATCGAGTTGCTGGCGACCGCTGCTTTTCTGCAGCTGGATCTCACCGGGTTTGCCGCTGGCCAATACGTGTACCCGCAGCAACACAGTGCCTTCCCAACCCCGCCGCTGAGCCAGTGACGGGTATTCCGGCGCCGGATTTTTCAAGTACGCGGCGCTGGCCGAAGCGGGCGTTACCGGTGCCGGCGCTGGTGGTGCAACCGGTGCCGGGGGCGCCGGTA
>NZ_CVTX01000132.1:1085-19313 GCF_900005715.1 Pseudomonas sp. 34 E 7 | reverse complement strand
ATGTCGCGCCCTCCGGCGGCGCCGCAGCCCCCGGTCTACCGGAGCTGGTCGGCGGCCTGGTGAACAACGCAGGCACCGGCCTCAACGTCGGCAACACCAACGGCACCGTCAGTGCAGCCGGTGTGACCGGCGGCGCATTGGGCAACACCATTGCCTCGGTGGGCACCGTACTGGGTGGCACGGGTGTCGCCAACACCGGCGCCACCGCCCCGGTCGCAACCGTGACCGCCAACGTCGGCGCAGCCTTGAACCCGGTGACCTCCGGCGTCACCACAGTGACGCAAAACATCGGCACCACCACCGGCGTCGGTGCTCCGGTCAACGGCCTGGTGACTCAAGTCGGCGGCGCCGTCAGCAGCCTGGGCACTAACCTGAGCACAGCCAGCGCCAACCCGGTCACCACGACCCTGGGCACCACCGTAACCGCCGTGGGCAATACGGTAGGCTCGGTGGGCGGCCTGGTCACAGGCGGCACCGGCGGCACTGCAACAACCGGAGGCCTGGGCGGTTTGGTGAACGGCCTGACCGGCAGATAGAAAATGCACCTGGCCGATTAGACGGTCTCCCCTGCGGCGCCTACGCTTGGTTGAGACGAGAGACACGGAGTCAGTCTCTCGTCTTTTTGCTGGGCTGCCGCAGTTGACCATGGAGTGTCCCATGCGCATGTTCACGCCGTTGTTCCTGCTGACCCTCAGTGCTTACGCCCAGGCCGAGACCCTTCCCACCTTCCTCAACAGCAATGACACCATCCGCACCTTGCCGGTACCCAACCTGCCCGCCGACGCCTATCGACCGGCCACGCCGCAAACCCAGGTGCCTGAAGCACAACCCACCGCCGGCCAGCCCCTGTTGATGGACACCAGGGTGACCATCCGCAAACTGCAGATCGAAGGCGGCACGATCTATCCGCTCACCGAGACGGCCCAGGCCTATGCACCGCTGATTGGCCATGAGACCAATCTTGCGCAATTGATCGAAGCCACCCGAGGCATCACCCGTCGCTATCAGCAGGACGGCTACCTGTTGTCCTACGCGTTCCTGCCGCAACAGACCTTCGAAAACGGCCTGGTCCGCGTGGTTCTGGTGGAAGGCTACATCAAGGATTACCAGCAAACCGGCGATGTCGGTGCGGTGTCGGCCTATGTCGACAACCTGGCGCAAAAGCTCCTCGCCGAACGCCCCCTCACGCGCAAGACCTTCGAGCGCTACACCACCCTGATGAGCCGCATCCCCGGCCTCACCGTACAGGCGCAAGTGCCGCCGCCGGGCACCACCGATGGCGCCACGCACATGCAGATCCAGGCCAGCCGCAAGCCCTTCACCACCAGCATGAGCCTTGTGCAGAAAAGCCGGGGCGGCACCCAAGCCTTGCTCAGCGCCACCAGCCATGCGCAAACCGCCCTGGGCGAACAGTTGAGCGTCAGTGGCCTGTTCCCACCGGGCGAGGACAAAGAGCACTACTACCGCGTGGACTACAACCAGTTCATCAATGCCGAAGGCACTCAACTGGCACTCGCCGCAGAGCGTTATCGCGCCGATCCCCACAGCCGTGTGCAACTGGACGGCGGCTTCGAACTCAAGCCCCATCAGTCGATCGATCGCTACTCCATCGGCCTGAGCCACCCCTTCATTGCCTCGCCCACCGAGTCACTCACCCTGGGCACGCGCCTGTACGCGGTGGACCAGACCACCCGCTACAAACTGGTGGGCTACCCGCTGCGCTTCGATATCGAATCCAACCTGCGTGCCCTGGCGTTCGAGGGCGACTGGCGCAAGGCCGACGCGCGACAGCTGCGCATCCTCACCGGCGGCCTGTATCACGGCATCGATGGTGTGGGCGCCAAGGCGCGCAGTGACCTGGACGTGGCCAAACCGGACCTCGACTTCTTCCGCCTGCGCCTGTCCGGCGTACAAAGCGACAAGTTCTTCGACAACTGGCAAGGCGTGCTTTCAGGTGCGCTCTACTGGAGCGACAACAGCCTGCCCGACAGCGAACGCGCCACGTTTGGCGGGCAGAACTTCGGCCGTGGCTACCCCGACGACCAGGGCTCGGGTGACAAGGGATGGGGCGTGGCGTACGAGGTCAACTACAGCTTCAACCGCGCCGGCGATTGGCTGAAGGTGCTGCAACCCTACGTGGTGCTCGACCGTGCCAGGACCTGGTTCAACGACCTGCCGGTCAAGGCCGGCGACATGTCCTCGGCGGCGGTGGGTTTGCGCTTTGGCGATAACAAGTACTACAACATCGCCCTGGAAGCCGCCAAGCCGATGTCGGACATCGCCCTGGACAGCTTCAACCGGCGTGCGCGGTATACGCTGAGCTTCAGTTATCAGCTGTAAACGCCAAACATTCCTGTAGGAGCGAGCTTGCTCGCGAAGAACGCTAACGATGACGCGGGCATCCAGTTTCCCCGCGTCGCCTTGACGTTCTTCGCGAGCAAGCTCGCTCCTACACCTACAGTTGATGAATTGTCCGGGGGAAAAGACTGTTGAGCGTATCGATCAGCCGCACCAGATAGATGGGCTTGCGAAACAAGTCCAGCACCTGCAGGCGCAGCATGTCGCTGACGTCATCCATCTCGGCATGGCCGGACATCACGATCACCGGCAGGTGGGAACGGGAAGTGTGTTCGCGCAGGCGCTTGATCAAGGAAATCCCGCTTTCCTCGGGCATGCGCAGGTCGGTGATGACCAGGGCGATATCAGGG
Organism: Pseudomonas sp. 34 E 7; assembly: GCF_900005715.1. Classification (NCBI taxonomy): domain Bacteria; kingdom Pseudomonadati; phylum Pseudomonadota; class Gammaproteobacteria; order Pseudomonadales; family Pseudomonadaceae; genus Pseudomonas; species Pseudomonas sp. 34 E 7. The sequence goes on along the minus strand of NZ_CVTX01000132.1, from coordinate 16,605 downwards.
TGCAGGGTGAGTTCCTGCAAAGCGAATGTCACGGAGGTGGCGGTAAAACAAACGAAGCCCTCGTTCTCCAGCGACTCCGCCAGTTCAATGAGGGCATCCTCTTCGTCGTCCACCAGCAGGATTTGCTGGCGGGGGGATACAGCAGCGTTCATGGGCACGTCCTGATCTTGCCAATCAAAAACCTAAAGTACCCGCGCAGTGCTGCCTGCCTGAGGGTCAGGGCGTGATGGTGCCTGTAATTTTCTCAAACAACGCGGTGATCTGTGGCGACAGTGTAGTTCCGGCTGCCAATATCACAAGCGCGACGATGGCCACAAGAATGAGGTATTCAATCGCTGTGGCCGCCTCTTTACGCGCAAAGAGCACCCGCAGTTGAACACAGAGTTTCATCAACAGATTGAGGATCATGATCCTGCTCCTTGCGCTCCGACTGCTTAGGGCGTTGGGGTAATCGCTGTGGTGATTTTGGTGAAGAACGCGGTGATCTGAGGCTTCAGGGTGGTCCCGGCTGCCAGTATGACCAATGCCACGATGGCGACCAGAATGAGGTACTCGATGGCCGTAGCCCCTTCCTTGCGCTGAAACAGCAACTGAAGTTGCACGTGAAGTCGAATCAACAGATCAAGCAACATAAACACTTCTCCTCAGGCGACCAAGCGCCCTATCCCGGTGCTGCACAGTAATTGCGATGTGCCACCTGAGCATTGCCAACAAACCCCGGCCTCACAACTGTAAGAATTGACTAGTCATAAAGTAGTAGGGGCCTTCCTGACCTCGTAAATGCGTGTTTTCAAAGGGGGCGCACCTTGCATGCCGAAGAAATCTTTGCGTCAGTAATGGCATTTCGTCCTAGCTGAACTACCGTCAAATAGCGAAATAGTTAGTCACTGTTCATAGCAGCCAGGCTGCGACGTGAGCCTGCTGGATAGGCGGGCTGTGGTGTAGCAGGAAATGGAGAGCCGTCATGAACACGCGTCTGAGCATGGTACTGGCCGGTGTGTTACTGGTCGGTGCGCTGTTTGCCGGCTATTGGGGCTTGGTCCTCAGCCGTGAGCCCGCCCCGGCGCCGCCACCGCCACCCGCGGCAGCTCCCGCCGAACAAGCCGTTGCCGCGGTGGAAGACCAGACCCGTCAATCGGTCGTCGTCCTGGCCCACGATGTGCCCCCCTTCGTCGCCCTGGTGGCCGCTGATCTGAGCATCGAAAAACTGCGCACGGCACCGGCCGGCAGTATGAGCAGTGTCGAGCAGGCCATCGGCCGTACACCGTGGCGCGCACTCAGCGCCGGCAGTTGGTTGAACGACGAAAGCTTCACCCCCGGTGGGCCGCTGGCGCGCATGATCCGTGCCGATGAACGCGCCCTGGCCGTCGCCGTCGATGAAGTGATTGGCGCCGCCGGCCAGTTGAGTCCCGGCGACTATGTGGACGTGCTGCTGTACCTGCGCCAGGACGCCGCCAACCTTGAACAATCGGCCCAAGTGGTGATCCCCGCCATACGCCTGCTCAGTGTCGGTGACCAGATGGGCCTGACCAACGACGGTACCCCGGCGTCTGCTCGTGCGCTCACCGCCGAAGAGAAAGCCCAGCGGCAAGCCCCCTCACGCACGGTGGTGCTGGCCGTGCCCGAACAGCTGTTGAGCCGGCTGATGCTGGCCACCCAGGCCGGCACCTTGCGCCTGGCCGTGCGCAGCGCCGACGAACGCTTGCTGAGCCGTTACTGGGCCGGCGAAGGCGACGCGCCGGGCAACCTGCAGAACGCTAACCGCGACCTTTATCAGTTCACGCAATTGGCCTTCACCCAGGCCCCCAGGAAAGTGGCCCAGAGCAGTGCCCCGCGCCGGGCCGGTGTCGAGGTGATCCGTGGCAATCAAGCAACCCAACAAACACCCGACTGAACAAGGATGCTGTGCATGAGCCGACGTTTCATACCGGTGTTCACAGGGAAAATCGCCTGCGCCCTGCTGCTGTCGCACCTGTCCATGAGCCTGGCCGTGGCCGCTCAGGGCAATTGCGCCAGCCTTGGACAATTGCCCGCCGCGTTGTCAGTCGGCGAGGGCCTGCAACAGGCACTGCAATCGCCGGTGGCGATCACGCGCCTGGCCATTGGCGATCCGAAAATCGCCGACGTTCATCTCAATGGCGACCGGGGCTTCCTGCTCACCGGCGTCGGCCCCGGCACCACCAGCCTGATGGTCTGGACCGCCTGCTCGACCACGCCGCGCCAGAGCATGGTCTTCGTCAAGGGCAAGGCCAACAGCGCCTTGACCAGCCTGTCGCTGTCACCGGCCGATGATCCGCTGCTGCCCAGCCAGGTCCAGACCGACATCCGCTTCGTCGAAGTCAGCCGTACCAAACTCAAGGAGGCCAGCACCAAGATCCTCGGCATCGGCAACAACTTTTTCCTCGGCAGCCCGAACTTGCTGTTCCCCACACCCAGCACCTTCAAACTGCCAGTGAGCGCGGACAACTTCAATATCGGCTTTGGCGGTGGGCGCGTCTCGGCGATGATCAATGCCCTGGAAAGCAGCGGCTTCGCCTACACCCTTGCCCGGCCAAGCCTGGTGGCCATGAGCGGGCAAAGCGCAACCTTTCTCGCCGGGGGTGAAATCCCGGTGCCGGTGCCGAGCAGCGGCAGCGACACCATCTCGATCGAGTACAAGGAATTCGGCATCCGCCTGACCCTCACGCCGACCGTGGTCGACCGTAACCGCATCTCCCTCAAGGTGGCGCCGGAGGTCAGCGAGCTCGACTACACCAACGCCGTGGTCATCGAAAATATCCGCGTGCCGGCCCTGACCATCCGCCGCACCGATACCAGCGTGTCCCTGGCCGACGGCGAAAGCTTTGTGATCAGCGGCCTGATCAGCAGCAACACCACCACCAACATCGGCAAGTTTCCCGGCCTGGGTGACATCCCGATCCTGGGGGCGTTCTTTCGCGATTCCTCGGTCCGACGCGAAGACAAGGAGCTGCTGATGATCGTCACGCCGCACCTTGTGCAACCACTGGCGGCCAATGCCCAACTGCCGGCGTTGCCCGGTGAAAAAGTGCGCAACTATGACCCGAACTGGTACCGCCTGTTCTTCCTGGAAAACGGTAATTTCGACCGGCTCAACGGGCTGTCCCAATGAGCGACAACCTGAGCCAGACGTTCCTGGCAATCACCCGCAACACCACCGACCTGGAGTGGCTGCAGGGCGCGCTGGCGCCCCTTGGCCAAGTGGTCAGCGCCGGCAGCGGCACCCTCGATGAATTGCTCGCCCTGGTCGATGTAACCTTCGCCAACCTGGTGTTCGTCGGCCTTGACCGCGAGCACCTGGTGGCCCAGAGCGCGCTGATCGAAGGCGCCCTGGAAGCCAAGCCGATGCTGGCCATCGTCGCCCTCGGTGACGGCATGGATAACCAGTTGGTGCTCAATGCCATGCGCGCCGGAGCGCGGGATTTCGTCGCCTACGGCTCGCGCTCCAGCGAAGTCGCAGGCCTGGTCCGCCGCCTGAGCAAGCGCCTGCCGCCGGTGGCGACCAACACGCTGCTGGGCGGCCTCTCGGTACTGTACGGCACCCAGGGCAGTTCGGACGGCGCACTGCTCACCAGCCACCTGGCGCTGGTGGTGCAAAAGAGCGGCCAGCAGACGCTGTTGCTCGATCTGGGCCTGCCACGCGGTGACAGCCTGGCGCTGCTGGGCCTGGAAAGCTCGTTCAACTTCGGCGATGCCCTGCGCCACCTGAGGCGGCTGGACACCACCCTGATCAACAGCGCCTTTACCTCGGCCGAAGGCGGCCTGCGCATTCTCGCCTACACGCACAACGACGAGCCCCTGGAGCGCACCAGCGCCGCCGAGCTCTACATGCTGCTCAGTGCGCTGCGCCAACACTTCCAGCACATTGTGGTGAACCTTGCCGGCCAGCCGGACAGCGAAGCCCTGCGTACCTTTGTCAGCCATTGCGACAAGCTGCTGTGGTACACCGACCAGAGCGTGCTGGACTGCCGGCGCAACCTCGCCGTATTGAACCTGTGGCGCGAAAAAGGCATGAAGCTCGACCATGCCAGGCTGCTGATCGATCGCTACGTCAAAGGCTGCGCGCCGGACGCCGATGCCTTGAGCAAAAGCTTCGGCCTGGAAGTGATTGCCGTGTTGCCGCTGAGCGCAGAGGTCCGGCTGAACGCCGAGAACCAGGGGCAAACCCTGTTTGCGCTGACACCGCGCGAAGCCCTGACTCAGGCGCTCAAGACCCTGGGCGAGCGCCTGGCGAAACGTTCGCAGGACGCCAATCGAAAATCCTCCAGCCGCTGGCTGGAGCGCTTGTTGGGAGCCGATAAATGACCAGCGAAAAACTCTTCGGCGCCCCCGCACGAGGCGTGGGTGGCAACACCGACCACGACGGCCTGAAACTGGTGCTGCACCGCTACATCATCGATGCCATCGAAGAGTCGGGGAAAAACCTGCTGGAAGGCTCGCGCCAGTCGTTGGCGCAATTTGTCATCGACAAAGTCGCCGAGTACATCAACCGCATGCACCTGGCGATCTCGCGCTATGAGATGGAGCGCCTGGCCGAAGAAATCGTCGACGAACTGACCGGTTTCGGTCCGCTGGAAGTGCTGCTGCGCGACCCGGCCGTCACCGAAATCCTGGTCAATGGCCCGCACCGGGTGTTTATCGAGCGTGACGGCCTGCTGCACCAGAGCGACCTGCGCTTTATCGACGCGCACCATGTGGAGCGCGTCATGCAGCGCATCCTCGCGCCGCTGGGGCGGCGCCTGGATGAGTCGTCGCCGATGGTCGACGCACGCTTGCCCGATGGCAGCCGGGTCAATGCGATCATCCCGCCGATTGCCCTGGACGGGCCGTGCCTGTCGATTCGAAAATTCCGCAGGGACATGCTCAAAAGCAGCGATCTGGTGGCCATGCAGACCATTGACCAGAACATTTTCGACTTCTTCCAGGACGCGGTGGGCAAGCGTTGCAACATCCTCATCAGCGGCGGCACCGGCACCGGTAAAACCACACTGCTGAACATCCTAAGTCAGCTGATCAACCCCCATGAACGCCTGGTCACTATCGAGGACGTGGCCGAACTGCAACTGGCCCACCCCCACGTGGTACGCCTGGAAACCCGTCCACCGAATGCCGAGGGCCATGGCGAGGTCAAGGCCAGCGACCTGATCCGCAACGCCCTGCGCATGCGCCCCGACCGCATCATCCTCGGCGAAATTCGCGGCGTGGAAGTGATCGATGTCCTCACCGCAATGAACACCGGCCACGACGGTTCCATGAGCACCGTGCACGCCAACAATGCCGCCGATGCCCTGCTGCGCCTGGAAACCCTGGTGGGCCTGACCGGCCGCGTGGTTGCGGAAAAGACCCTGCGCCAGATGATCTGCGCGGCATTGGATGTGGTGGTCCAGTTGACCCGCCTGCCGGACGGTCGTCGTTGCGTCAGCGAGGTGGTCGAAGTGGTGGGCATCCGCGACGACGTGTACGTGACCAACACGCTGTTTCGCCATGACCGGCGTACCGGCTTCGGCTTCGTGCGCGAGGCGCTCAACCCGGCCGGCGAAAAACTGCGCCGCGAACCGGCCTAGCCCTGGAGGGGAATCGAGCATGACCGGGGCCATCCTGCTGTGCATCTGCCTGATCCTGATCGGCCTGTCGGTCCGCTCATTCCAGAACGGCTTGCGCCGCGCCCGGACCGAACGCGTACTGGACCGCCTCGCCGAAGGCCAGCCGCAGCTCGTCGAAGAGAGCGCTTCCTGGAGCGGCGTGGAACGCATGTTCCTGCGCGCCGGCCTGGGCAAACCCAGTGACAACCTGCGCCTGTGGCTGACCGCCTGGGGCCTGGGCGCCGTGCTGGGGGTGATGCTCGCCGGTTGGCTCGGCCTGCTGGTGATGCTGCTGTTGCCGCCCGTGCTGCTGCGCCTGTACCTCGCCTGGCGTTACCAGCGCCGGATCAAACGCATGATCGAGCAACTGCCGCCATTGCTCGACCACACCGTGCGCAGTCTCAAGGCCGGACGCACCCTGGCCGACGCGGTGCTGGGCGGTATCGAGGTGGCCGAAGACCCGCTGAAAAATGCCATGGGCCGAATGCGGCGCAACGTGCAACTGGGCGTCAGCCTGCCGGAGTCCGCCCACGATTTCGCCGAATTCTACGAACGCGACGAGTTCCGTCTGTTCGCCCTGGGCTTGAAGGTCAATCACCGCTACGGCGGCAATGCCAGCGAGCTGTTGGAAAACCTGATCAAGATGATCCGCGAGCGCGAGCAAGCCGCGCGCCAGCTGCGCGCCCTGACCGGCGAAACCCGGGTGACCGCCTACGTGCTCACCGCGTTGCCCATTTCGATGGTGGGCTATTTCCTGGCGGTCAACCCGGACTACCTGATGACCATGTGGAACGACGGCACCGGCCGCCTGCTGTTGTTCGTCGCCCTGATCATGCAGGTGCTCGGCTGCTTCACCCTGTGGCGCATGTTGCGGAGCGTATGAGATGGCTATTTCATTGCTGATCAGCGCCGTGTTGTTTCTCGCCGCCCTGGCGCTGGTGCTGGCCCACCTGATCAAACATCGGCGTGGTCAGCGCCTGGTTGCCCAGCGCCTGCAAGGCCGGATGGGTCGCGAACACCGTCTCGGTGCGATGATGCGGCACTTGGGCAACAGCCCGCTGGCGCAACGCTCGATCAGCCTGGACAACGAAACCCAGACCCTGCTCAACCGCGTGGGTTGGCGCAAAGCCAACCAGCGCTCGATGTTCGCCGCCTTCCAGATCGGCACGCCGGTGCTGCTGCTGATCGTGACCCTGATCACGCAGCAGGTGCTGTTTCCCAAGGGCGACTCGCCATGGCTGGTGCCCCTGATCGCGCTCGGCATCGGCTACCTGTTGCCCAAGCGCATCCTGGCCAGCGTGGCCAAGGCCCGCCAGCAGCGCATCTCCCAGGAAGTCTCGACGTTCATTCCGCTGCTGCGCATCCTGTTCGAATCGGGCATGGCGGTCGAACAGGCGCTGCGTGTATTGAGCATCGAAGCGCAACGCCTGCTGCCGGCGCTGACCCATGAATTGCGGCTGATCCTGAACCGGGTCGACTCCGGCCTTGAGCTCAGTGAAGAGTTGGGCAAGACCGCCAGGCTGCTGGCCGTGGACGAGTTCACCGACACCTGCATCATCCTCCAGCAACTGGTTCACCAAGGCGCCGGCGCGATGAAATCGTTGCTGGCGCTCAAGCAATTGCTCGACGACCGGCGCCTGACCCGCATCCAGGAATTTGTGTCGAAGATGTCGGCGAAGATGTCGGTGGTGATGATGGTGTTTCTGTTTCCCGCCTTGCTGATCGTGCTCGGGGGGCCGGCATTCATCGGCATCACCCGGGCCTTGAGTAACTTATGAGGAATGCTCGATGAAAGCCTTGATCGCCGGTTTGAGCCTGGTGCTGCTCGGTGGTTGCGCCACCGATGGTCAAACCCCCTGGAGCGCCCTGACGGCCTCCGGCAGTTGCCCCAAGCCCGACGCCGAACAGACGCTGTCGTTGAACCTGGCCGATGAAATGGCCAACGACGGCAAACTGCACGCCAGCCTGGCCAACCTGCACACCCTGCCGGCCAGTTTGCCCCAGGTGCGCCTGCGCCAGGCCAAGGCGTATCGCTTGCTCGGGCGCAGCGCCGAGCCGCTGTACCGCAGCCTGCTCGGCACCTGCATGGCCGCCGAAGGCGAACACGGCCTGGGGCAAATGGCCGCGGCCAAAGGCGACAACAGCCTGGCCATGGCCCATTTGCAGCGCGCGGCGCGGCTGGCGCCCACCGACGAGAAAATCCGCAATGACCTGGGCGTGGTGTACCTCAACCAACTGCGCCTGGAAGATGCACGGTTTGAATTCATGACCGCCATGGAGCTCAAGCAGAGCGACCCGCTGGCGGCCATCAATCTGGTGACGCTGCTGATCTATCAAGACAACTGGAAGCAGGCCACGCAGGTGGTCAGCCAGACAGGCCTGGGCCCCGAACAAGTCACCCAGGCCCAGGCCCGCGCCGAGCAACTCAAGGCCTCAAGCGTCAAGGCCACAAAGGCCAAGGATCAGATCGCCACGGTCAGTGAAGCCCATAGCAACCCGAGGAATTGACGATGAAACTGCCCTGTCTTGCCAGCCTCGCCGCGCTGGCCCTGCCCCTCAGCGTCATGGCCATCGAGCCTGGCCCGTCCTCCCCGCAGCAGGCCGCCACGGAGGACTGGCTGGCCCTGCAGGTCAGTGGCCGAGCGGCATCCACCACGCCACAGGCAGCCTCCGCCGCCGAACGCGACCTGGCCGCGCAGCGCTGGCTGGACAGCTTCAAGCATGAGATTCCGGAGTTTTTCGAGCAAAAAGTCGGCGGAAAAACCGAGGGCGGCAACTGAGCACGCAAAAATGTAGGAGCGAGCTTGCTCGCGAAAAACTCACAGGCGCCGCGTTCATTCAGAAAACACGCGTTATCGTTGACGTTTTTCGCGAGCAAGCTCGCTCCTACATTGACCCGTTGCCTTCAGTGCGCCGTCACCCGCTGGCGCATCGCCGCGTTATTGGGCGCCAACGCCAGGGCCAACTGCGTGCGGTTATGCATATGCGTCAGCCGCAGCACCTGGGAAACATACAGCTTGACGGTGTTCTCGGTGATGCCCAGTTCGCAGGCAATCTGATAATTGGTCTGCCCCTTTCCGACCAGCCTGGCCACGTCCAGTTGGCGCGGTGACAACTGGTGGAAAATCGCAGGCATTTCAACCTGGCCCGCCTCCTGCGTCGAGGCCTCTTCAGCGTCCGGCCCAGCCGGACTGCGCCGCACTTTATCGAGGTCCTGGTACAGGTCGTCGATCGTTTCGGAGAGAAATTGCAGCTTCTGGTTCAGGTTGCCCAGTTGCAGGTCTTTCCTGCGCTCCTGCAACGCGACTTCCTGGCGCTGCAAACCTTCGAGCAATTCGTCCAGATTGATTGGCTTCTGGTAGTAGTCCGCAATGCCGGCGCGCAGGGCCTTGATCACGTCCTGCTTGTCGGAGCGCCCGGTCAACATGATCGACTCGAACACCCGCTGCCTGCCGGCAATCTTTTGCAGCGCCTGGACCAACTCGATGCCGTCCATGCCCGGCATATGCAGATCGCACAGCACCAACCCGATTTCACTGTCTTCGCCAAAGCGTTTCAAGGCTTGCTGACTGGACTCACAGGGGACACAACGGAACCCGCTGCTTTCAAGAAACTCACACAGCTCTTCCACGATCAGCGGCTGATCGTCGACCACGAGCACTTTTACCGCAGAATTAAGCTTGTTCACGCGCTACTCCATGCCTGGCAAGCCAAAGATTGACCCATCCTCAAACCACTCAATTCCTATACAACGCCTTATTAAACGTAGACGTACTTCCCGACTCTGTACATAGCGCCAGAGCCCTGCGGCGCTCAGTGGATCCAAAACCAGACCAGCGTAAATCCCACCAGCAGGAAGGGCGCAAACGGCAGTTTTTTTGACGGTTCGGGGGCCAGGTGCCCGAGGCAATCTGTAAGCCTTTGACCCATAAGCGGCCAGAGCTTTGGCGCCAGCAACAGCCAGAGCACACTCGTCAGGGCGGCGCCGATAAACGCACCCAATAAATACTCGGCGTCCGAAATCAATGCCAAGGCTGCGAGCAGCTTCACATCCCCGGCGCCGAGACGGCCCAGGGCGTAACCCGGCAAGGTCAACAGCAGCGCCAGCACAAATGCCCACAGGCCTTGGCCGACCGAGGCACCGAGCCAGGTGCTGCCGGTCCAGAACAGGTAGACCCCGCCCAGCAATGCAACCCCCAGCGTCAGGCGGTTGGCGAGCAATCGCTGCCGCGTGTCCTGCACCGCACACACCACCAACCACACCATCACCACCACACCCTGGATCACGTAAAAAACCTGCCTTTTCGCTGATTGATTCTATGCTGATATCAAGTAGTAGCCGTCAGGGTAGACGCGGTGATGAAAACTAGCCTCCCCCACAAGCAGAAAGGCACAGCCGCGATCGAGTTCGTGGCCGTCTTCGTGATTTTTTTCGCGGTGTTCTACGGCATGGTCAGCTATAGCCTGCCGCTGCTGTTGCTGCAGTCGTTCAACCAGGCCACCGCCGAAGCGGTACGCCTCAGCGTGGGGCTCGACCCGGCGATGCAGGGCTACAGCAGTGCCGTGCAAACCACCGCCAGAAGCGCAATCAGCGACCGTCTGAAGTGGATCCCCAGCGCCTATCACTTCGATGCGGCAACACATGTCAGCACCACGTTCGTGAATGGCCTGCTGTCGGTACAGATCGACTATCCCTCAGCCAATCTACAGGCGGTGATGCCCTTCATCGTGCTGCCCGGCATTGGCAGCGTGCCGCAGTTGCCGGCGACGCTGCGGGCCCAGTCGAGCTTGCAGTTTTGACTTCGGGGGACACGCTGTTCGGGCGTTTGCTTGGTCGTAGCGCTGCGCTGGCGATCGTTCCCGCTGCGCCGCCTTCGGCCGGTTTGCAGGTGCAACTGGATGCGCAAGGCCAGGTGCTCGGTATCAGCGGCACACTGCGCTCACAGCTGGCGCCCCATGCCGAGGCGGCGCCGCTGCGAGCCTTGCTGCGCGCCCATAGCGCCCTGGCGGTGGAGGGCGTCCCAGCCGACTGGCAGCGCCATAGCCTTGACCTGGATTTCCAGGGCATCGCCGGGCAGGTGCTGCACACCCGTGCCACCCTCGAGCCGCACGACAATGAATGGCGGCTGCATGCGGTGGATATCGGCGATCTGCTCAGCGGCCGACGACTGGCCGAACAGCGTGAACAGAATCAGCAATTGACCAGTCAGGCCAGCGAGCAATTGCGCGTGTGCAGCCTCAGCCGCTTGCCCGATGTGTTCAACGACCAACTGTGCAGCGTGGCGCAGCGTTGGCGAATCCCGTGTATCGCCCTGGCGCTTGTTGATCAAGAGGACCAGGCCTGGGTGATCTACAGCCACTACGCCCAACATGACGCGCCGCAGTTGTGGCACACCGGGCAGCGCCTAGGCACGTGCCTGGACAGCCTCGACGGCACCGTTCCCTTGAGCCTGCACGCCACTTACGGTCACGGGGAGCACCCGCGGCTGCACAGCGTGTTCGGCAATGCCGACGGTTTCCTGGTGCCCTACCGCGATGCCCAGGGTGTCGCCGCGTGGCTGTTGTGCGCAGCCTTCAGCGGTGAAGCCGACACACACGAGCGCGACTGGCTGAACCTCGCCGCCGCCCTCGCCGCCCCGCTGCTCAGCCGTCTGCGTGAACAGCACCACCATCTGCAACTGGAACGCCAGGAAGCCCTGCAGGGTTTGCTGGGCACCGGCTGGTGGGAATTGCTGCCCGCCGGCGGCGAGATCCAGCTCGCACCGCAATTGATGCGCAACCTGAGCGGCGAAGAAAGCCCTACCCGTCAACCCTTGGAAACCTGGCTGAACCTCATCCACCCGGCCGATCGCCAGGAACTGCACAGCCGCCTGCACGACTTGCAGACCCTCGGCAAACCCTTGCTCGCCAGCGTGCGCCTCAACCGTGGCGACAGCGACCAGCCCCCCACCTGGTACCGCGTGCAGGGCCAGGCCCTGGGCGCCGGTGAGCAGCGCCGCTGGATCGGCTTCATGCTCGATATCAGCGACGTCAAGAACCAGCAACTGCAAGCCGACGCCGCCCACGCCCGCCTGGACAACCTGATCGCCAGCTCGCCGGCGGTGATCTATGTGCAGCGCTACGTGAAAGGCGCCCTGCAGCCGGTGTTTTTCAGCGACAGCCTGCTGCCGCTGCTGGGCCGCACGCTCGCCGAATGCAGCTACGACAGCCTGGTGCAATGGGTCCACCCGGATGACCGCGACCTGTACTTCCAGCGTACGCGCCAACTGCTGCGCGAAGGCAGTGTGCGCAGCCGCTACCGGGTCCAGGATAAACACGGCGACTACCACTGGCTGCTCGACGAAGCCAAGTTGCTGCGCGACGACCTCGGCCTGCCGGTGGAGACGGTCGGCCTGTGGCTGGACGTCACCGAGGCGACCCTGGCCGCGCAACAGGTCAAGGACAGCGAGGAACGCTACCGCATCCTCGTGGAAGACTCCCCGGCGATGATCTGCCGCTACCGTCCGGACCTGACCCTGACCTTTGGTAATACGCCCCTGGCCAACTACCTGGAGTGCCTGCCCGGCCAATTGCCGGGGCAGAACCTGGGGCACTGGTTATCGCCCGAGCAACGCGCGGCGTTCATGCTGCGCATCGAGCAACTGACGCCGGAATTTCCCGTGAGCACGGCGGAAATCAGCCTGCAACTGCCCGGGCGCGAGCATGCCTGGTGGGTATGGTCGGACCGTGGCGTGTTCGACGAACACGGCAATCTGCTCGAAGTGCAGGCCGTGGGCCGCGACAACACCGAAGTGCGGCGCTCCCAGCAGCAACTGACGCAAAGCGCGAAAATGGCCACCCTCGGCGAAATGGCCACCGGCCTGGCCCATGAGATCAACCAGCCGCTGAACGTGATGCGCATGGCCATCGTCAACGTACTCAAGCGCCTGGGCAATGGCGACGCGCAGATCGACTACCTGACGGAGAAACTCCAGCGCATTGACGCGCAGGTACAACGCGCGGCGCGGGTGGTGGACCACATGCGCGTATTCGGCCGCCGCTCGGAAGTCGAGCAGCACCCCTTCGACCCGGCGCAGGCGGTGGAAGGCACCCTGTCACTGCTCAGCGAAGGCCTGCGCGGCAAGGGCGTGGAGATCAAACTGACCCAGGCCGATACGCCTGTGCAGGTCACAGGCTACGCCGACCAGCTGGAGCAAGTGCTGATCAACCTGATGGTCAATGCCCGCGATGCGCTATTGAGCCTGAAGGAAAAGCACCCGGACCTGCGCCCATGGATCGCGCTGCACACCGAACACGACAGCCGCCACGTGCGCATCTGGGTCGAAGACAACGGTGGCGGCATTGACCCGCGTTTGCTGGAGCGCATCTTCGAGCCGTTCTTCACCACCAAGCCGATTGGCGTGGGCACCGGGCTGGGCCTGTCGGTGAGCTACGGCATCGTTGAAAACATGGGCGGACGCCTCAGCGTCAGCAACGGCGAACACGGCGCGCGATTCTGCGTGGAACTGCCCAGGGTCGCCGATGCTTAAATCACCAGATAAGCCTCGCCGGTCTGGCCGCAGCTCAGGTTGGCGCCCACGGTCACGCTTGCCAGGCTGATACCCAAGCTGCTCAACAGGTTGTTGACGATCGGATTGAGCAGCGGGCTCAGCACATTGTTCAACATGGGCGTCACCAGCGTGCTGACGCCGCTGAGCAACGACACCGTGCCGGCGATCACGCTTCCCAAGGGATTGCTCCCCACCGGTTGATAAGCAGTAATGCCGACGCCATTGAGGGCTGTGGTAAGGCCACTGACCAGGTTAGTGGCCGGTGCGAACGTTTGATAGCTGGGGGCAAGCCCCACATTGGCGGGCATGGCAAAGGGCGTGGTGCTGGAAAACACCAGGTTCTGGATACTGTTGCTGCCCGCAATCGGGCTTTGCACCTTGATCCCGACGCCGCCCCCCGCAAAGGGTACGCGAGGGTCGCAACTGCCGATGCCGAGGATCTTATGGCACGTCTTGATGCCGAAATCGATCAAGGCCAACGGCTCCACGGTCATTGGCTGTGTGGATGAAAATGCATTGCTGATATTGCCCACGTTCAGCGATGCCGCCGAGGTGGTGGTGTTGGCCGTCAAGCTCTTGGTGCCCGCGCCTGCCGCCGGGCAGCTATAGGCGGTGACATAGCTGCTGGCGCCGCCGGCATCCAGCACGATCTTCAGCGGCAGGTTGCCCGGCAGTGCCAGCACGTCCAACTGTTGGCAACCGGCGCCCAACAGGCAAAGCGTCGAGTTAATCGTGGTCACCAGGTTCAAGCTCAACAGGCCGCTGAGGACCGGTGTCAGTGGCCCCACCAGGTCATTTACCGCCGTGGTCAAGCCGGACAAACTGCCGAGCACCGGCAAACTCACGGTTATCTGCGTGCGCAGTTGGGCGGTGCGCACATAAATTTTATTCGGGCCCAACGGGTTGGCCGCCGCCAGCATCGGATTGCCGATGGCCGATAACTGCGGCGGCTCCATGACTTTGATCTGCGTGGTGATATTGGCCAGCCCCAACAGGCTCACGGGCAGCGTCACCGCCGCCGCGCTCTGGTTGCCGGCCAGTTGCACCACGCCCTGGACCAGCTGAAACAGCTGAAGATTGGCATTCAGCGCGGCGGCGGTGATACCCGTCTGCAGTTGCAGGATTTTGCCCAGTGTGAGCGGCAACGGATTGTTGAGCGTCGCCCCTTTGATAGCGCCCAGCGCGGTGACTGCATCCAGCGTCAACGGGTCGCTGCCCAACACGGTGATTGCCGCCTGAACCAATTGCGAGGCGCTCACCGTGGTGCTCAGCAGTTGGGTGTAGTCGCCGGCGGTGACATGCAGGTCGACGGCCAATTGATCGAGGTAACTGAGCATATTGATATTGCTGTTGAGCAGGCCGTTCCAGCCGAGCACAGAAACATTGACCCCACCACCGAGCAGCCCACTGAACACCGCGTTCATCATGCTGGCACTGGCGGTATCAAAATTGACCAACGTGCTCCTGATGCTCAACTGCGCGATCGGCGGGGTGGGTTTGGCCGCCACTGCCGTCGCGCTCAACCGGGTATTGAGGTTGACCGAGTTACCCGACATCATCGACCAGATGCCACCGGCCACGCTGGTGGGCACGGTTTTGCCGACCACCACCTCAATGGCTGACGACAGCGCCGGGTTGGCAGCAAACACCCGTCGGCCGGAAGCCGCCGTGGTTACCGCGCCGCAGCGGGTGACCAAGGTATTACCGCTACCCACAACAAAGTGATTGCGTGCCACACTTTGCGCCGCAAACGCCGCCGCGCTCAAACCCGCCGCACAAGTGCCGCTGCGGCTGACCGCTTCCAGCGCTGCCGTATCCGCCACTCCCTGCAGCCGGCGCTTCTCCAGATAAAGCCGCCCGCTGTCCACCGCCAGCAAAGTAAACGCCAACACCAGCGCCAACACACCAACGGCCATCAGACCGATAGCGCCACGTTGCTTGCCATGAAATCGGGGAGACATCGAGCACTCCTGTGCCGGCGCGTCGCCGAGCGTTTACGCTCCTGAGGGTATGGATGAGTGTAGACAAGAGTGGCGGCTGGCAAGGGTCAATGTGGAAGGGGGTTGCCCCGATGAACAATATCTACACAACTTCGCAGGCTATAGCCGTCAACGCTAACCACGATGCGAAGCGAGTCGCTCTTGATCTTGATCTGCTTTTGATCTCAAGCGCCCCGTCAAACCATGCTGGCTGAACGCAGGAGCGGATATGCCCCCAGCATCCTGGTCGGCCCAGAGGCCGCCATCGGGGGCAAGCCCCCTCCCACATTTGCACCGGGATCGACACAAGATACCGGTCGGCTCTAAGGCCGCCGCGCTTTTGCTTTTGATCTTAGGCGCCCCGTTAAACCACGCTGGCCGAACGCAGGCT
>NZ_CVTX01000132.1:0-1035 GCF_900005715.1 Pseudomonas sp. 34 E 7 | reverse complement strand
AGAGCGTTTTGCTTACTTTTGCGCTTTTCAAAAGTGAGCCGCCGTCAGGGCGGAACCCTAAGTGGCCGTGACCGCAGAAACGGATATGTACTCGTTCCAATCCAACATCCTGGTCGGCCCAGAGGCCGCCATCGGGGGCAAGCCCCCTCCCACATTATGACCGAGGAGGCCGGGAGGCCTTCACCGGAGCAGATCCCTTTCCACAAGGTCAGCGGGGCGGATAGTTGGCAAGAATCCTGGCCACCGTGCTGCGAATGGCATTACTCCGGTCCTGCGGATTCGGCGAACTGGCCATGATCTGCTCATCACTGCCCCGCCACACCAACTTACCGTCCCTGCCATCGAGCAAATCAATCTGCAGCGTCGCCACCTTGTAAGAGATGCTGCGCGTTTCGTTATACATCGGCGCCCCCCAATACCCATTCCACGGCCCGCCCCAAGCCCCCCCGTAATTAGTGGTGACCTGTTGCTGACGGTCCTCGACGATCAGATAGGCCTGCACAGAGAGGTCGGCCTTGCTACCGGGCCCGGCGAGGCGCAGACCGCGCTGGTCAAGCTGCTCGCCCACCGCCTGGCGAATACGCTGCTCGGTGAGGTCGCTCTTGATACGCGGATCATCCGGACGATATTGCAGCGCCGGCTCTTTCCAGGCCCAGTTACGGTAGGCGCCAAAGTCGCGGCTGGCGTCAAAGTCATGATTGACCTGATTACTCTGGCAACCGCCCAGCAGCAGGACAACGGCAAGCGTAGCGATACGACGAAACATGAGGGTTCTCCGATGATCGGTCCGGCTTCAGTTGAGCATAGCGGTTAACGCGGAGGATACGCCGTCATCGCCTTCTGCACTGCCTGGCGCAACGCATCAGCGCGCTCGCTGAGGCTACCCTGGCTGCCCGTTTCGGCACTAGCGCTCCACACCGGCTGGCCGCTGCGGGCGTCGAACAGATTGACGCGCACCACCACGACCTGCACTTCATAGGTACGCACCATCGGCACCGAGTTGTACATGCCGTAGCCATTGCCATAGCGGTTGTA
>NZ_CVTX01000089.1:0-16958 GCF_900005715.1 Pseudomonas sp. 34 E 7 | reverse complement strand
GTGTCTCGGTGGGCGTCGATAACTACGATATCGACTACCTCACCCAACGCGGCATCCTGCTCAGCAACACGCCGGACGTGCTCACCGAAACCACCGCCGACACCGGCTTTGCGCTGATCCTGGCGACTGCCCGGCGCGTGGTGGAACTGGCCGACCTGGTGCGCGCCGGCCAATGGAACAAGAACATCGGCCCGTCGCATTTCGGCAGCGACGTACACGGCAAAACCCTGGGTATCATCGGCATGGGACGCATCGGCGAAGCCCTGGCCCAGCGCGGGCACTGTGGCTTCGGCATGCCGGTGATCTATCACAGCCATTCGCCCAAGCCTGCGGTAGAAGCCCGCTTTGACGCGCAGTACCGCAGCCTGCAGGATTTGCTCAAGGAAGCCGATTTCGTCTGCCTGACCTTGCCGCTCACCGCCGAGACCGAGAAGTTGATCGGCGCCGAGGAGTTCGCGCTGATGGGGCCGGAGACGATCTTCATCAACATTTCACGGGGCAAGGTGGTGGACGAAGCGGCGCTGGTCGAGGCCTTGCAGCAGCGCACCATTCGCGCCGCCGGCCTGGATGTGTTCGAGAAAGAACCGCTCGATCATGCGTCCCCGCTGCTGCGCTTGAACAACGTGGTGGCCACGCCGCACATCGGCTCGGCGACCCATGAGACGCGCGAAGCGATGGCCAGGTGTGCGGTGGATAATCTGTTGCAGGCGTTGGCCGGAGAGCGGCCGCAGAATCTGGTGAACGCGGCCGCCTGGAAGCAATAGCGCCCTGACAACAGGGATCAAATGTGGGAGGGGCGGTGCGACGATTCGACTTGCCCACGATGGCGGCCTCTGGGTCGACCAGGATTTTGTGTCGATCCCGGCCCAAATGTGGGAGGGGGCTTGCCCCCGATGGCGGCCTCAGAGCCGACCGGGATGTTGGATCAGATCGAGTACATATCCGTTTCTGCGGTAACGGCCACTTAGGGTTCCGCCCTGACGGCGGCTCACTTTTGAAAAGCGCAAAAGTAAGCAAAACGCTCTTGCCCCAACACTCGGCACCTCGCTTAGGCTCGGTGTGCCCGATCGAAGGCTTGAATCCGTGGGCCGCCGCAATGGGCCATCCCTGGCCCAGTGCGGCTAACCCGGCGTCCTGCCGGGTTGCCCACGGATTCAAGCCCGCGTTCGGCCAGCGTGGTTTAACGGGGCGCCTAAGATCAAGATCAAGAGCGGCTCGCTTCGCATCGTGGTTACGGTTGGCGCTACTGAGTTGTGTAGACAGCCCCCTCCCCCATTTGAACCGTATTTCAGATTTTAGATAACGAACCGGGCCACAATCGCGTTCAGATCCACCGCCAAGCGTGACAGCTCATGGCTGGCCGCACTCGTTTGATTGGCGCCCGCCGCCGATTGTGTCGCTAGGTCGCGGATATTCACCAGGTTGCGATCCACCTCGCGCGACACCTGGGCCTGCTCTTCGGACGCGCTGGCGATCACCAGGTTGCGTTCGTTGATCAGGCTGATCGACTGGGTGATCTGCTCCAGTGCAACACCGGCGGCACGGGCCATTTCCAGGGTACTTTGGGTGCGCTGGTTGCTCTGCTGCATCGATTGCACGGCTTCACCGGTGCCGTTCTGGATGCCGGCGACCATTTTTTCGATTTCCTGGGTCGACTGGGCCGTGCGATGAGCCAGTGCGCGCACCTCGTCGGCCACCACCGCAAAGCCACGCCCGGCTTCACCGGCGCGTGCCGCTTCGATCGCGGCGTTGAGCGCCAGCAGGTTGGTCTGCTCGGCAATCGCGCGGATCACGTCGAGGACCTTGCCGATGTCCCGCCCTTGCGCCGCCAGCCCTTCGATCATGGCCGCCGTGTTTTGCACGTCCTGGGTCATGGTCTGGATCGCGCCGACCGTCTCGACGACCCGGTCGCGGCCTTCCCGTGCGGCCTGGTTGGATTGGCCGGAGGCTTCGGAGGTGGACACCGCGTTGCGCGCCACCTCTTCCACCGCCGCAGTCATCTCATTGACCGCCGTGGCCGCCTGGTCGATTTCATTGTTCTGTTGCTGCAAGCCTTTGGAGGCTTCCTCGGTGACAGCGCTCAGTTCTTCGGCAGCCGACGCCAACTGCGTGGCCGAGCCTGCAATGTGCTGGATGGTCTGGCGCAGGTTGGCCTGCATGGTCGACAAGGCACTGATCAGCCGCGCCGGTTCGTCCTTGCCATCGTCTTCGATAGCCGTCGTCAGGTTGCCGCCGGCGATACTTTCAGCCGCTTGCACGGCCTTGCGCAACGGCGCGACGATGCTGCGGGTCAGCAGCCAGGCCAGCAACACCGTGAGCAACGCAGCGGCCACCGACACCAGGATGACGCCGGTAATGGCCACTTCGTAGCTGTGTTCTGCCTGGGTATCGGCGGCCTTGGCACCGGCGGCGTTGAGCGCGATCAGTTTGTTCAACTGCTCGCCCATCTGGTCGGTGCCGTCTTTGATACGGCTGTTGATCAGCGCGCGCATTTCATCGACCTTGTCTTGTTTGGACAAGGCAATCATGTCGGCTTGCGCCTTGAAATAGTTGTCCAGGGTGGTCGCAAATGCCTTGTACAACACCGTCTCCTCGGCACCTGCCGGCAGCGAGGCGTAATGGGTCTGCGCCGCCTTGACCTTGTCGACCAGCACGCCGATGCGGGTTTCGGCTTCCTGCAGGGCGACCGGCTCACGGTTGACCAGCACGCGAAAGGACAGGATGCGCATGCGCAACACGTTTTCCGTCATTTGCCCCAGGTACGTCACGCTGGGCAACTGATTGGTGCTCATGTCCAACGAAGCCTGGCGCATCAGGGTCATGCGGTCGACTGCAAATACCCCCAGGATGACCACCAGAACGGCGATGAAGGCAAACCCGAGAAAGGCGCGAGGGGCGATATTCAGATGACGGAGGGACATAGGGCTGCTCTCAGAAAGGGTGTTTGCGCGCACCCCTGCCGCGAAACGATCGGTCAGCGACAATGCGCTGCCAGACTTTGGCCACCGTTGTTGTTATTGATAGGTGGACCTATAAGAACTATCGGCACGCCCGAGGGTTTTATGCAGGGGTTTCATAAATATTTTTTTACACTTCAGGCAATCCACCGTTTCTGGCATCCTGCGCCTCCATTTTCCGACCCGAGCCCTCATTTTGTCTGACGCTCAAGCCCCTCGCCCGCGCTATAAATCCGACCTGATCTACGGCCTGGAAGACCGTCCGCACTTCACTGCGGCGGTGTTTGCCGCCCTGCAGCATGTGCTGGCGAGCTTCGTCGGCATCATCACCCCGACCCTGATCGTCGGTGGCGTGTTGGGCCTGGAAAGCGAAGTGCCTTATCTGGTGAGCATGGCGCTGTTCGTCTCGGGGCTCGGCACCTTCGTGCAGGCACGCACGTTCGGCCCCATCGGCTCGGGCCTGTTATGCCTGCAGGGCACCAGCTTTTCCTTTATCAGCGTGATTTTGAGCGCCGGGTTCATGGTCAAGGCTCGCGGCGGCGGTACCGATGAGATTCTTTCGACGATCTTTGGCATCTGCTTTTTCGCAGCCTTTATCGAAGTGGTGCTCAGCCAGTTCATCGGCAAGTTGCGCAAGCTGATTACCCCGGTGGTCACCGGCACCATCATCACCTTGATGGGGTTGTCGTTGATCAAGGTCGCGGTGACCGACATGGCCGGCGGTTTCGGCGCCAGCGACCTGGGCGCGGCGAGCAATATGGGCCTGGCGGCGCTGGTGCTGCTGACCATCGTGGTGCTCAACCGCTTCGACAACCCGTTCCTGCGCCTGGGCTCGATCGTGATCGGCCTGACCCTGGGTTTTGTCGTGGCCTGGTGGCTGGGCCGCGTCGACATGGCCGCCCTGCCCCAGGTGCCGCTGATCAGCGTGCCGGTGCCGTTCAAGTACGGCTTCTCGTTCGACTGGGTGGCGTTCATCCCGGTGGCGGTGATCTTCCTGATTTCGCCCCTGGAAGCCGCCGGTGACCTGACCGCCAACTCGATGATTTCCCAGCAGCCGGTCAAAGGCCCGCGGTATATCAAGCGCATCAAGTCCGGCCTGCTCGCCGACGGCCTCAACTCGGCGATGGCGGCCACCTTCAATAGCCTGCCGATGGTGACCTTCGCCCAGAACAACGGCGTGATCCAACTGACCGGCGTGGCCAGCCGCTACGTGGCCTACTTCATCGCCGGCCTGCTGGTGCTGCTGGGGCTGTTCCCGATGATCGGCGCGGTGCTGCAACTGATGCCCAAACCGGTGCTGGGCGGCGCGACCCTGATCATGTTTGGCACCGTGGCCGTGGCCGGCATCAAGATCCTCGCCGAAGCCGGGTTGCACCGACGCAACGTACTGATCGTGGCGATTTCCCTGGGGATGGGCCTGGGCGTTGCGGCCGTGCCCGAAGTGCTGCGCGACTTGCCCAAGGCGCTGCATAACATCTTTGAGTCGCCGATCACCGTGGGGGCGTTCTGTGCCATCCTGCTGAACATTTTCCTGCCGGAAGCGTTCATAGAGCTGGAAGAAGATGAATTCGATCCAGAGTCCTCGACCCTCAAGGTCATGCAGGACCCGGACGTTACGAAACAGTAGGAGCACGTTCAGATGCGCAAGCTCATGGTGGTATCGCTGTTGTTGCTGACCTTGAGCGCCTGCGCGCTGTTGCCCCAGCGCGATCCGGTCAACATCAACGTGGTCGGCATCGAACCGCTGCAAAGCCAGGATTTGGAAGTGCGCTTCGCCGTCAAGCTGCGGGTGCAGAACCCCAATGAAGCGGCG
This sequence comes from Pseudomonas sp. 34 E 7, assembly GCF_900005715.1. NCBI lineage: Bacteria > Pseudomonadati > Pseudomonadota > Gammaproteobacteria > Pseudomonadales > Pseudomonadaceae > Pseudomonas > Pseudomonas sp. 34 E 7. Next base: position 12,188 of record NZ_CVTX01000089.1, on the reverse strand, counting down.
ATCGACTACAACGGCGTGGCGCTGGATTTGGAAGTCAATGGCCGGCCGCTGGCGTCCGGGGTGAGTGATCAGGCGGGCAGCATCCCGCGTTTCTCCGAGACGGTGCTGATGGTGCCAGTGAGTGTTTCGGCGTTTTCGGTGTTGCGCCAGACCCTGGGCCTGAGCCAGACCCAGAGCCTGAATAACCTGCCGTATGTGCTGCGCGGCAAGCTGGCGGGCGGGTTGTTTGGGACCATGCGCTTTGTCGAGCGCGGCACCCTGGATTTGCCCAACACCGCAACCTGGTGACCCTCATGCAACCGACGCTGTTGACCGAACGCCTGATCCTGCGCCCGCTGGTACTGGACGATGCCGAGGCGATCCAGCAACAATTTGCCCATTGGGAAGTGGTGCGCTATCTCAATGCCATGGTGCCCTGGCCCTACCCGGCCAATGGCGCGCGCCGCTATCTTGAGGAACTTGCCCTGCCCGCCATGGCTCGCGGTGAGCAGTGGCACTGGTCGATTTGTCTTAGAAGCGCGCCTGAACAGCTGATCGGCAACATCAATCTGACGGACGAGCAGGATGACAATCGCGGCTTCTGGCTGGGCCCGCAGTGGCAGGGGCAAGGGTTTATGTCCGAGGCCAGTGCCGCCGTGACCGACTATTGGTTCAGCGTACTTGAGCGCCCCGTGCTGCGCGCGCCCAAGGCGGCGCCAAACCTGGGGTCACGGCGAATTTCCGAGCGTACGGGCATGCGCCTGGTCAGGACAGATGAGGGTAAATTCGTCGCCGGCACGCTCCCACGAGAGATCTGGGAGATCACTCGCCAAGAGTGGCTGAAATCCCAATCCCCCAAACCCTGAAGATCACATGTGGGAGGGGGCTTGCCCCCGATTACGGTCAGTCAAGCGTACGCCGCCCTCTGTAGGAGCGAGCTTGCTCGCGAAAAACGTCAACGATAACGTGTGCCTCCTGAATGAACACGGTGCCTGTGAGTTTTTCGCGAGCAAGCTCGCTCCTACAAAAAGCCTTAACTGACTGGCATTAAGCCAAGCCCCCTCCCACACGTTTAACCGCGTTTAGTCAGTGATAGAGCGCACACCCGCCCTGGCGCGCTCGTCCACCGTCAACTCAAAAATATCCGGCCTGGCGTAGTGCCCCACCACGTCATAGTCATAGCGTGCCCGCACCAACTCATCGGTATCGATCCGCGCCGTCAACAGCCCCGCTTCACCCACCAGCGGCCCGGCAAGGATGTCGCCCATCGGCCCGACGATCACGCTGCCACCGGCAATCAACGGACGATCCGCCGGCCAGTTGGCAACCTCCACGCCCAACGCCTCGGGCGAGGCCTGCACCTGGCAGGCGCTTACCACAAAGCAGCGCCCTTCATGGGCCACGTGGCGCATGCTCACCTGCCACATCTCGCGTTCATCCACGGTGGGCGCGCACCACACCTGTACACCCTTGGCGTACATCGCGGTGCGCAACAGCGGCATCATGTTTTCCCAGCACACCGCGCCGCCAATGCGCCCTACCGCAGTGTCGACTACCGGTAAGGTGGAGCCATCGCCCTTGCCCCAGATCAGTCGTTCGGTGCCGGTAGGCATCAGCTTGCGGTGCTTGGCAACCAGGCCGCCCGACGGCTCGAAATACAACACGGTGCAATACAAGGTGCTGCCACTGCGCTCGATCACGCCGAGCACCAGGCTGGCACCGGTGCGCGCCGATAACCCGGCCAGCGCCTCGGTCTCGACACCCGGCACATCGATGGCATTGGCAAAATACCGCGCAAAGGCTTCACGGCCCTCGGGCAGGCGGTAACCCAGTTGCGTGCCAAACCCTTCGCCCTTGGGATAGCCGCCGAGCAAGGCCTCGGGCATTACCACCAGTTGCGCGCCGCTGCGCTGAATCTGCTCTTCATAGCTCAGTATCTGTTTGAGGGTTTCGGCCTTGCCGCCCGGCAGCGAGCCAATTTGTAAAGCAGCCACGGTAGAAACAGGCATCACAGTCACTCCAAGTCGGTGGGGGTTGCCCATTCTCCGGCCAGGCTTGATCATGAATAAAGCCCACCTCAGTGCTAAATGATATGAGCCAGATAAATATCGCAGACGTCGACTTGAACCTGCTCAAGACCTTTGAAGCCCTGCATGACGAGTCCAGCGCCAGCCGCGCAGCGTTGCGCCTGGGGGTCACCCAGTCGGCCATCAGCGCCGGCCTGCGGCGTTTGCGCGAGTTGTACGGCGATCAGTTATTTGTGCGCACAGGACGTGGACTGGCACCCACGACACGCGCCAATCAGTTGAAACCGGTGATCAGCGAAGCACTGGACCGCTGCCGGCAAAGCCTGGCGATGATCAACCCGCAGAGCCCGAACTATCAGGGCCGCTCCGTGGTGCTGGGGCTGTCGGACGACTTTGAGATTGCCTACGGCCGTCGACTGATGGACAGCGTCGCACAGCGCCTGCCGAAACTGCGGGTCATTTTCCGCCAGACCCACAGCCAGATTGTCGCCGACGGCCTGCTCGACCGCAGCCTGGACCTGGCCATCACCGCCGGCGGTTTTGCCGAGCGGCGCCTGAGTCGGCAAGTGCTCGGCGAAGGTGACTATCGCTGCCTGGTGGACCCGGACAGCCTGGCGCCCGGCCAACAACAGATCGACCTGACGGAGTTCGTCGCGCGTGAGCATGTGCTGGTGTCGTCGGGCGGGTTTATCGGCATTACCGATGAGGGTTTGGCGGCGCGCGGCTTGCGCCGCCAGGTGTGCGCGTCCACCAGCCACTTTGCCGCGCTGGCGTTTCTGCTCAAGGGCAGCATGGCGGTGGCGACGATCCCCGGGCATGCCGCCGAGGCCATCGCCCGCCTGACCGGCTTGCGCGTATTGCCCTGCCCGCTGGCGCTGCCGCGCTACCCGGTGGAACTGGGCTGGCGCACCCAGGCCCAGCTTGACCCTATGTTGTTGAAGGTGCGTGAGGCGATCGAGGCGAGCTTTATTTAGCCGCTGCCATCAGCTTGTTGACTTCACTGCGCACCATGTTGGAAAACTCCGGCGGCGACATGCCGTCAAGTTCGGCACGCACCCATTCGGCCCATTTGCCCTTGCGCTTGGCGCGCTCACCGAACAACCGCGCGGCTTCGCCCTTGGCCTTGCCCAGGTTGGTTTGCCACAGGTCGTAGAGACGGGACTTTTCATCTTCCAGCTCGGCGCGTTCGGCGAGGGTCTTGTTGGCGAGATTGAAGCTCATGTTGAATTACCTGCTGCACAAATAGGGAACATCTTACACTGAAGGTCCAAAGGACCCGATTTGGATTTTGCCGCAAATGGGCGGCCGGAAAAATAACTGCAACTTTTGCCGGCGCCCGATACTCCATTGTTCACTGTCACATTCACTTGCAAGGAGTCACACATGGCCCGCAAAACCGCCGCCCAATCCGTCGAAGATCAAATCAAGGACCAAGCCTTCAGCGAACTGACTGCGCTGATCGAAGAATCCGACAAACTGCTCAAAAGCAGCGCGTCCCTGGTGGGTGAGGAAGGTGAAACCCTGCGTGAGCAGGTTGCCATCAAACTCAAGCAAGCCCTGGACTCCGTGTCCAATGTGCGTGAGCGCAGCAAGCCGGTCGTGGATGCCACAGAGACTTACATCGGTGGCCACCCATGGCAGACCGTGGCCATTTCCGCAGGCTTTGGCCTGGTGGTTGGCCTGCTGCTCGGTCGCCGTAACTGACCGGTACGGGTTGCGCTGATTCAAAGCTGGAACGCGGTATAAATGTGGGAGGGGGCTTGCCCCCTCCCACATTGAGTTTCATTGTTCGCTGAATCCTATATATCTGCCGGCACCCTCGCCCCCGTGTTCAATCCCCCGCCCATTCCTGAAGCTGGTTCAGCTCCTGCACTGGCAGTTCTATGCCAGTTTCCAGCGATTTTGCCCGTGCGCGATGGCGCCGATCCCCCGGTAACCGCCGCAACCCCACCGCATGCATCTGCCGCACCAGTTCATGGCTGCGCTCGGCGAAGCTTTGCCCGGCGGTCTTGCTCGGATCGATCACGATCAGTAACTGGCCGGTCCAGGGCGTACGCGCCCCCGGATGGTCGGCCCAGTTGAATTCAAAAGAAAAATGGCCGCCTGTCAGCGCTGCCGCCAGCAACTCGACCATCATCGACAACGCCGAACCCTTGTGCCCGCCAAACGGCAACAGTGCGCCGCCCTCGAGAATCGCTTTCGGGTCCTGGGTCGGCTGGCCCAGGCTGTCCACGCCCATGCCCGGCGGCAGACGTTCACCGTTGCGCGCGGCAATTTGCACGTCACCGTGGGCGATGGCACTGGTGGCCAGGTCGAACACAATCGGCGCGCCGCCTGCCTGGGGCGCCGCGAACGCGATGGGGTTGGTGCCGAAGAGCGGCCGGTCGGCCCCGTGGGGTACCACGCACGTCATGCTGTTGACCACGCTGAGCGCCACCAGCCCTTCTTCGGCGAACGGTTCGATATCCGGCCATAACGCGGCAAAGTGATGGGAATTATGGATCGCCAGCAACGCAATGCCGGCGCTGCGGGCCTTGCTCACCAGCAGCGCACGCGCGGCCGCCAGGGCCGGCTGGGCAAACCCATTGCCGGCATCGACCCGTACGAAGCCTGACGCCACATCGCTGACCGTGGGCACGGCAGCGCCGTTGACCCAGCCGCTGGCCAGGGTCGACAGGTACCCCGGGATGCGAAAGATGCCGTGGCTGTGGGCGCCATCACGTTCGGCGCTGGCGCAGTTGTGTGCAAGGATCGCCGCCACTTCCGGCGAGGTGCCGTGCCTGACGAAGATGCGCTGGAGCAATCCCACCAATTCAGTGAAGCTGATAAAGGCTGTGACAACGGTCGCAGACTGCGCAGGCATTTGAAGCTCCGTTTTTATGATTGGAAGGGGCAACGAATGGACATCCAGACCGTCGATTAAACACCACCCACGACGCTTGCTGTCAACTGACGGCGAGACTCAGGCTTGACTCAATAGTTACCCCCCGCCCGCCACGGCTGCCCGCCTACCCTGTGTGACCCTATTCACGCTGGAGACAGGCATGACCCGCGTCACCCCGCCGTATTTTTTTGACGAATTCCTGCTGCCCGTCAATCGCTCGACCCTGAGCGAACGCGAACGCGGCCTGGGGCTCACCGTCAAGGACCTGGAATGGCTGCACGGCATGTATTACGCCAGTGACGCCAGCCGTCAGGATACGCGCCTGCAACGCCACCCCATGCGCGTCGAAAAGCTGTTGATCAACCGGCTGGGCCACGCGGCGATCGTGCTCGCCGGCGCGTTTGCGATGAGCCCGAGCCCGGACGGGGCCAAGGCCCTGCTGTACACGCCCTACGGCGGTATCCAGGTGTTTGACAGCCACGCCGCGCTGCTCACAGAGCTCAGCCAGGCGCTTGCCGATTCGCTGCAGCGCGTGGCGTTGCTCAGCTTCCTGTCGATCGCGCAGCGCAACAGCCTGTCGGCAGACAGCGTCTTTACACTCACCACCTCGCCGGTGCCGGGAGCGGTCATGGACGACCAGGAGCAAGCCCTGCAGGCCTGCCAACGGGCAAACGTGCAAGCGATGCTTGAGCACTTGCAGAAAACCCCGACCCTCTCGGACATGCTCGACACACTGCTCGGGATCATGGCGCACGCTGATTTCCCCGGCCTGGATCAACGCGAAACGCGGGTAAACAGCTTTATCCATAGCCCGACGGACACCGACCGCCGCTGGATTGACTCCCTGACGCTGCGTGAAGCGTTCCTGCAGTTTTATGTAAAACATGCCTGGCCTGCGGGGCAAACCCGCGAATTCATCAACCCCAAACATGTCACTGCCGACTTCACCCCGACCCGGCTGGAGCAAGACCACAAGCATTGGGAAACGCTCATCGAGCAGACCTCCGGCACGCTGTCCAAACTGCTCGAGAGCCTGCTGCAGACCTACTGGAACGAAGACATCGACAGCGGCACCTCACGCCTTGATCTGTTCGCGCAGGTAATGGCGGACAAGTTCCGCCTCGACGTGCTGCTCAAGCGCCAGGCCGGCATCCTCAGTGCCGACGAAAGCCACGTGCTCCAGGCCCTGTTCCTCAGCGACCAGGGCGCTCGCAGCGCCTACGCCGCCGACTTGAGCGTGGAGAAAGTGCGTATCCATGCGCCCTACCAGCACTACGTGGAACTGGCCAGCACCCTGATGCTGCATCAAAGCCACGCCTACCTCTACACCCAGTCCCGTGGTGTGCAGGTGCTCCAGGACCTGGATGACCTTAAAGACGCACTGCTGACGATGCTCACGGCGGCCGGACACGAAGACGAACTGCTCAATTTCCTGTCCCTGGACGAGCGCAACACCTTTATCGGCCTGGACTCGATCAACGTTGCCGCACGTCCCGTCTCCGGGCATGTGTTCAGCGACATGCTCGAAGACATCGTCGCCAAGCAGACCAGTAATATGAACCATGCCCTGGGCCTGTATCGCAGCAGCGCCGGCCAGGTGGACCTGGATGCCTTGCTCGATTACGCCCTGGACATCCGCACCATGCTCGACAGCCGCCTGGCCGACCTGGACACCCATGGGCGCTGGACGATACATCCCGTCAGCAGCGGCAATGGCCGTCCGTCCACCGTGCAGGCCGAGCGCGCCAAGCTGCACCAGCAGCGCCTGCGAGCTGCCGAGGAAGGCCTGAACAGCGAACGCCTGAACCACCCGACACTGCGCGGCATGGTCCTACTGGCCCTGAACACGGAGCTGCAGACGCGCCAGCTGGACCTCAAGGCCGATGAAGTGTTTATCAACACCTACCCCTCCAGCGCCCAGCAGCGCGAAGAGCGCTTGCCCGTCTCGTCCCTGAGCATGGTTGAACATTTCATCGAGCGCCTGGGCCAGGAGAGCAAGCCGCTTCCCGTGTCCTCCAGGACGGGCTTTTACGAAAAACGCGAACAGGGCGCCGCGCTGAAGCTCAATAACATGACCCTCAAAACCTTCAACGACATGATCGAAAGGGTGTTGAAGGTATTTGCCGGCCATGAGCTGCGCGACCTGCCGCGCCTGTTCCTCAACAACAGCCGCGATAAGCTCGCGCATTCAATGCTGCTGGGCTTGCGCAGCGAGGCTGAACTGCGGTTGCTGGGTAAAACCCTGACGGGCCAAAGCCATGCCATTCTCGATACGGTACTGCGCAGCGACAGCCTGGTGCGCCTGACCCGGCATGGGGTCAACGGGTTTCTGCCGGATGCCTATGCGCTGGCGTTGCACGAGGGCACGTCCGACGCGCTGCTGCCGCTGGCCAATCTGTTTGTACTGACCGAGCGCGGCGGCCTTGACCCGGCGCGTTCGGGCCAGGCGCTCCTATGGACGCCACGGCGTGGCCATGAAGTGTTTTCATCGGTCTCGGCCCTGCGCGACTCCATTGCCCAGCGCCTGGCGCATCCGGTCAAACGGCTGACGCTGCTGGAGAATCTGCGCTTGTCCCAGCGCGTGCCCCATCAGGTGTATCGCCTGGCGGCGCTGCAACGCATTGACGATAACCTGCTGGACAATCGCCTGAAGAGCTACGACGAGCAAGTCATCGACGCAGTCGATCATCTACTGGCCATGGACTTGCCGGCGCGCGCCGTACAGGACCGCCTGGATGCGCTCCTGCAAATCCCCGCGCCTACCAACCTGGCACGGGCCAGGGCGCTGGCCGACGCAATGATCACCCAGCAACTGCTGCCGGTGTGGCTGGCAATGGCCCCTGCCCAAGAGCAGATTTACCATGCCGAACTGCTTGAGCAATACCGCAACAGCGCCCCGCAAGAGGAGGACTACCTCCATGGCATCCCGACCCTTCGCGAGCACACTTTTTCCGCCCTGGAAAAGCTCCTGAAGGCACGCTTTCCCGAGCACACCATCAGCCCCGACGACGTGCTGATTCCCGTGCACCAGGCCCTGGATATCCATACCTGCAGCTTGACCGACTTCGCCTTGCGCCACTGGCCGGACCTGAACAAGCAGGCCATTGTGCCGCGTTCGCGCACCGCCACACCGCTGCCCGACACCCTGGATGCCAAGGCAGTGATCCAGATGGTGCGCCAGTTGGACGTGAAATCGGTCTACCAGCAGCTGTTGCAAACCGCGCTGGACACCCGCACAGAGGCTGCGCGCCAACGTCGGCGGCGGTTCTGCCGGCAATTGCCCTGGCAGGTGCTGCAATACGCCCACGAGCACCATCTGCAGGAACGCCTGTCGACCCAGGCCCTGGGCTGGGTGCAGCAGGCGTTCGATATGCCTGACGCCCTGGCGCGTGCGGCGCTGGAGGGCGCGTCGGTGCTGTTTCGGCCCGTGGAACTGGTGGCGACTGCGGGTGCCACGGCCGCCAAGGTACTGGGCATGTACCTGATCAGCGCGCCGGATAAAGAGGCCGGCGCCGTGGTGTTGTACGCGCCCTACAGTGAAAACCATGTGCTCAAGCACTACGATAATGAACAAGCGCTGCTCGATGAGCTGGAACGACCTGGAGCACTGCAGGACTGGGTCATCCAGCACCTGGAAGATCCGCACCAGGCCGTTTACCGCGACTTGCTGCTGAACAACCGGCATCGCCCCTCGGATATTCGCCTTGCCTCGTCTGCCATAACCGGCAATCTGCTGCAGTATCTGTTCAGTGAGAACACGCTGATCCTGCTGAACATGTTCGCCTGCCAATTCAAGGAAGGCGCCCAGACGCTATGGGATAAAGCGGTCGACCTGTTCGGCAAGGGCATTGCCATGGCGGTGCACTTCATGGCGGGCAAACTCGCCTATCCGCTGGTGGTGTGGCGCAGCTACACGCTGGTCAAGCGCTCAGCGGAGGCGCTGCAAGTGCACCAGTGGCGCGCCGCGATGAAGGACTTCATCCTGGCCGTGGTGCAAATGGCCGCGCTGTACAGCGAGCTCGACGGCAGCGAAACCGCGCCGCCCGATAACGCTGACATCGTCGACCTGCCCCAGGACAACCTCCCCACGGCCACCGCCCCAGGCCTGCGGGACGTCACTGCCATTTCGCGCACACGGCTGCAGCGCTTCGAGGATCATGACGTCGCCCTGGAGAACCTGGAGCTGACTACCTCCACCCATGTTTATGAGGACCCGGCGAGCGCCAGGACGTATGTACCGCTGGCAGGCAAAGTGTATGCGGTGACGAAAACCAAGGAGCACTGGCGCCTCGGCAATAACGATCAGCAGGGCCCCTACGTGGGTCGCCATTCAAATGGCCAGTGGGTGTTGGACCTGAGCCTGCACAAACCCCGCTTCGGCCAGGCCTGGACGCGTCAGAAAACGCAACGGGCGCAGCGGCGCGAGATCAATATTGAAGCGCGAGGCATAAGGGCGATTGCCGCCGTCTCCAGTTGGAAAGCCCAGGCCATCGACGAAGCGTTGAACGTGGCGACTTACTATGCCGTCAACTGCAAGCGCAACATCCGCCATTTTGCACAGCTGATCACCCCTGATAGCCGAGTGGGTCTGTTTTTATGCGACCTGTTCGGCACCATCAACCTGGCACCGGACCAGGTAAGGAAAATCGAGACCCTCATCGACGGGATCCTCGATGAGTTGAGTGATCCGACCTTGATCGGCCCTGACTCAATGCGCCTGGTCAGCGGCGAAAGCCTGATGGACCCCACGAATGATTACGCGATGGTGCTCATCGATGACAGTGAACGCAAAGTGTTTCTGTTCGAACGTTTCTTCGATCCGAATCTGGCTGAATACGCCAACATCCTGAATGCCCCCTTCGATATATTCGCTCACGCCAGGGCTTCTACGCTGATTCATGAACTGACGCATTTGCGGTTCAAGACCGAAGACATTGTCTACCTGCGGAGCATGGAACCGTTCCGCGACCTGATCGATACCGCAAAGCCTGGCGCTCAGGCAGTGAAAACCCGCCAGGATGACTTGCAAACGACCGCACTGTCCACGCTGACGCCGGCCCGAATGCTGTTCAAGACATGGGATGACATCTCCAATACCTGGGAAGATTACGGCGTTTTCACCACCACCCACTACCTCAAGCGCAAAGTCCTGGGGATTACTGGCGCAAAGACCCTGAATGAGGCACGTCAGGTGTTCATGAGCAATATCGACAAACGCATCGACGTCATTCTCACCAACGCCGATTCGGTCACATACCTGATTACGCATCTGGGGCGCATGCTGGATGTGGGGGCCTGAACAGGCCCCCAGAGGGCGGATCAGTCCTTCTGATCTCGCAGGACATTGCCCGACATGCCGTCGATGCGAGCCTCGTAGACGGTGCCGTCGGATTTGCGGCCCTTGACTTCCCAATAGCCGTTATCGTCGGCTTCGGCGGCATAAACTTCGGTATACCCAGCCTTGGTCTTGGCCACCTCAATGGCTTTTTCAATGGTGATCCAGCCCGCTCCCGGCTTGTCGGCCAGGGCAGCGCCGGCACTCAGCAAAGCGGTGGTGGCACACAGGGCAGCTAAGGTTTTCTTCAACATGTTTAGTACTCCATGGTTGACGACAGGTTAATTCCTGAATTTTTAGGCGCGCTCAAACAAGAATAAGTTCCAATTGATGTGCAATCGCCATGCTGCTGTTCTCGCCGTGTGCTTCAGAGAGTTAGAATGCGGGAAATCAGGATGAGTCAATGAGCGAACAGTCCCTTTCAGAAGCCGAGTACGACGCCATTACCGACGCCGCCGCGCATTGGTGCATGCGCCTGCATGCCGAGGATTGCTCGGCCGCTGAGCGCCAGGCGTTTGAACAATGGCACGACGCTCACCCGCTGCATGCGTTCGAATACGCGGCGATGCTGGAAGTCTGGGACGTGGCCGATCATCTGCCGCGCAACACACCGGCGCCGGTGGTGTTGCCGTTCAAACCGCGCAAGCGCTGGCGCACCTACGCGGTCGCCGCCGCCCTGTGCCTGGGTGCCTTGCCACTGGCCGCCTTGACCGGCTGGGAAGCCGGCTGGCTGCCCAGCGCCTATAAACACTACGAAGCAACCAATGGCTTGCGCAAGATCACCCTTGCTGATGGCAGCCAGGTGGAATTGAACCTGGGCACCGAACTGGTCTATAGCGATTACAAGGACCGGCGTCAGGCCAGCTTGAAAAAGGGCGAGGCGTTTTTCAAGGTCGCCCATGACAGCAATCACCCCTTTGTCGTGCAGGCTGGCGAGGGGCAGGTGCGCGTGACGGGCACCCAGTTCAATGTCTGGACGTATGCCGACCAGGTGCGGGTGATGTTGCTTGAAGGCTCGGTGCAGATCGCCAGCGACTCGGTGCATGGCAGCGTGCCGCTGACCCCGGGGATGCAGGCCAGTTACCAACGGGGCGACGCCACCCCGCGCGTGGCGGCGATCAAACCTGACGACACGGCCCTGGCATGGCGCACGGGCAAACTGGTGCTCGACAACCTGGCCCTGGCCGATGCGCTGCCGCTGATCAACCGCTACCTGGACAAACCCGTAATGCTGGCGGACGCAGGCACCGGGAGCATTCGCATTGGCGGTATTTATAACCTCAGTGAAGTCAATAACCTCATCCCCTCCCTGCCCAAGGTATTACCGGTCTACCTGACCCAGAATCAGGACGGCAACCCGGTACTCAACTCCATTCCGCGTAAAACCCCCAAAGGCTGAGCCTGCGCCTGCCGCGTGACCTGTCCATTTTTGAAACACCCAACTGTCTTGAATCGCCCGGCGGGGACGGATTCATCGTTTTGTCATGGACACTGTTTCATCACTGATACAGCTGGCACGAGCGACCGGGCCTACGACGCCGGGCGAGGACTGTTTCAGGGTTGAAACAGCACAACCGACGAAACCGTCGGTGAAAACCATAACCTGCTGAATCCAAAGTAAAAATAAAAACCGGCACGCCTTCTGCTCTGTCCCCTACAACGCTGTTTAGGGTCAGCGTGAATAATAAGGATTGCCACCGTGAACACATTCACTCATGCCTCGATAAACGCACTGCTGATCAGTTGCGTGCTCAGTGCCGGCGCCAGCCTGCCGAGCCAGGCGGGTGACGGCGTGATCGTGACGGGGCGCGCCGTACAAGGGCATATGTACGGGCGCACCTCGCTCCCGGACCCCTACCCCAACACGGCCAACGCCAACCCCAGCAAAGAAGTGATCAGTGCCATGTCCGGCGAACTCAGCGACCGTGACATCGGCGGCATCAGCAGCGGCTCGAGCCTTGCG